>NZ_JAPCIQ010000064.1:0-25125 GCF_027707405.1 Aeromonas sp. QDB68
TGCGCGAGCAGCTATCACCCAGTAATGGGAATCCCCCTCCTGTGACGCGAAGCGCTAAGGTGGGGGAGGATGTCAATCGCAAGGGGCTCTTCCCGGCGGTGGGGGCGGTGCGCACCACCGGCACCACCGTCATCATCGAGGATGTCGCCTTTCCCATCGAGCGTCTGGCCGAAGGGGTGGCGGGGCTGCAAGCCCTGTTCGATCGCTTCGAATACGGTGAAGCCATCATCTTTGGCCACGCGCTGGAGGGAAACCTGCACTTCGTTTTTACCCAGGGGTTCGAGGATCCGGCGCAGGTGGCCCGCTACGGCGCCTTTATGGATGCGGTGGCCGAACTGGTCGCGGTGCGCTTTGGCGGGTCGCTCAAGGCCGAGCATGGCACCGGCCGCAACATGGCCCCCTATGTGGAGCTGGAATGGGGGCCGGAGGGGATGGCGCTGATGCGCCGCATCAAGGCGCTGCTGGACCCCGATGGCCTGCTCAATCCCGGCGTCATCATCAACGATGACCCCAATGCCCACCTGACCCACCTCAAGCCCATGCCGGCGAGCGATGCCATCGTCGATCCGTGCATCGAGTGTGGCTTTTGCGAGGCGGTCTGCCCCTCGCGCACCCTGTCACTGTCGCCGCGCCAGCGCATCGTGCTCTATCGGGAGTTGTCACGCCGTGGTCGCAGCGGTGAAGTGGCAGGGGATCTTGCCCGGCTGTTTGACTATCAGGGGATTGAGACCTGTGCCGCCACCGGGCTGTGCGCCGATCGCTGCCCGGTGGGCATCAACACCGGCAGCCTGATCAAGAAGCTGCGCAGCGAAAAGTACCAGCGCTTCGTGCCCATCGCCCGCTGGAGCGCCGATCACTTCGCCGGCGTTACCCGCACCGCCCGTAGTGCGTTGGGCCTCAAATCCATTGCCGGCAAGCTTCTGGGAGACAAAGCGCTGGCGCGATTGGTGAACGGGGTTCGTCATCTGAGCGGCCAGCGCACACCCGCCTGGCTGCCCACCCTGCCGGGGCCGAGCCGCTACCGGTGGCCGCAAGGGGAGGGGAGCAATGACGAAACAAGGGATCGCGCTGTGGTCTATCTACCCTCCTGCGCGAGCCGGGTATTTGGCCAGCAGGAGGAAGCCCCGTCACTGCCGGACGTGGTGCAATCCTTGCTCAATAAAGCGGGCTGCCGAGTCATAGTGCCGGCGAGAGTTGAGGGGCTCTGCTGCGGCATGCCCTATGACAGCAAGGGGATGGTCGAGGTGGCCGCAGCCAAGCGCAGTGAGCTGGCCGAGGCCCTGTGGCAGGCAAGCGAGCAGGGGCGCTGGCCCGTGCTGCTCGACACCAGCCCCTGCGTGCAGCGGTTGCTCTCGGGGGCGCTCGGCAAGGGCCTTCGGGTGTTCGAGCCCTCCGCTTTTGTGCTGGAACACCTGCTGCCCCACCTTGAGCTGACCCCCATCGATGAGACCGTCATGCTCCATATCACCTGCAGCAGCCGGCGCATGGGGCTGGGGGATAAGATGCTGGCGGTGGCCCGCGCCTGTGCCCGCGAGGTGATCGTGCCAGAGCATATCCAGTGCTGCGGCTTTGCCGGTGACAAGGGGTTGATGACCCCGGAGCTCAACGCCGCGGCGCTTGCCAGCCTGCCCGCCCAGGTTCCCAACGATTGCCGTCAGGGTTTCAGCAACAGCCGCACCTGCGAAATGGGGCTCAGCCAGCACGCTGGCATTCCCTATCACAGCATCCTCTATCTGGTGGATCAGGCGGCGAGATAGGGAAACAAAACGGCAGGATAACTATCCTGCCGTTGTTGGATACGCCAAACGCTTGGGGCACTCTCCCCAGAAGCGGCTGCGCGCCATTGTCAGAGCCTGCATAGATAAAACGGATTATCCCATTCCTGCCGAATTGTGTACGTCAAGCCCCTGCCGGTGAACAGTTATCGCAGGTGTTGGTGCAACTGGGCGAACTAGGGAGGGTGAGAACAAGTACCCTCCACAACAAAACTGAAAATTTTAGTCGATTTGATTCAAATGCTTACAAAGGCGTATTTTTGTACTTGGTGACTTATTCGCACCTTCCTTAGCGAAGCGTAATCGGATTTCGCGAATTTTTCTTGGCCTTATAAACCGATGGTAGAAATCATATGCAACAAGGCAATAAAGGGGCCAGTTGGAGATGGTATCAAACAGCCGTCAGTCTGTTGAGTGAAAACTCACCCAGTGAATGGAATTTGAATGATTTTTTGAAGCTGATCAGATTTCAAAGTATCAATATCCCGTCATCTCCAGATAGCCGACGCCCTTGGCATCTCCCGAGACGGATACCGCCCCCTCCCAGTAGTCAAAGCGTCCCGTCATGGCCTGATTAGGCTGTCGAGCCTGAATACGGAGGTTGAGATCCCCGGCCTTAAGTTGCCACTCGACGGGGTAGGGCTGCCCCTTGGGGCCGCGCCAGGTCTTGCCGGGGGTGAGGTGGATCTGCGCAGGATCCAGCACCCGGCTGCTGCCATCCCGTTCAATCAGGATGCCGTAGCGGTTTTCAGGCTCAGTGTGGCCCGCTTTGGTGCGCAGGCGAAACAGCATCAACTCGCGCCCATCGTCAAACTGGAGCGAAAACCAGTCCCAGCCCGATTGCCACTGGGCCAATACCGAGCTGCTCCACTCGTGATCGAACCACCCCTCACCGCTGACGTTGCGGATCTCGCCATCCAGGGTCAGGGTGCCGCTGATGGTCAGGCGCGGGTAGGAGTAGTAGAAGGAGGCATTGCCCGGGCTCTTCTCGCTGTAACCCGCTTTGCCTTGTAGTACCGCGGGCTTGGCGGCGCTCACCTTCACATCAAGATCCCCCGCCTTGCTCTGCACCTTGAGGGTGGCAGGAAAAAGCGTCTCTCCTTGAGAGGTAAGCCGCCACTCTTTCAGCCAATACTGACCGCCACTGGCACCGGCGAGCCCAGGCCCCTGGCGGCTGGTGCGCTCGTCCTGCTGGTGGCGGCCTTTGCTCACATCCGTGATGGCGAACTGGGCCAACCAGAGCTGGGGGGTGAGCCAGGGGTTGTCGGATGTTATCTCCTGCTCGATGCCTTGGCGAAACAGGGTCCACTGCATGCCGTAGCCGCGCCCTTGCTCGTCTTTGAGGTTGCCGGTGAGATACCACCATTCGGAGCGGTAGTCGGGGTGGGCAGCGTGATCTGCGGGCAGGAGGATGGATTGACCCGGCAGAGCCTTTTTGAAGTGATTGCTACCGCCACCCAGGATGCTCCCCAGATCGCTGGCCTGCGCGTGGCCGCTTATGGCAACAAGCGGGATCAAGAGGGCTGCAAGCCACAGGGACCGTAAAGAGGACAAGATCCCCCTCACCCTGGCCCTCTCCCGAAGGGAGAGGGGATGGTTCGCGATAGCTCTGTGCGCTTCTCTGCGCTGAATCAAGTGCGGTGATAGAGATCTGGTCAATGGGAACGTCAAGCCATGGCCGAGCCAGTGCGCCAACCAATCTTTCATACCACTCTCCTTGCGGCGTACCAGGAGGCGAGCGCGCCACAGACGGGGGCGAGCAGGAGCGCCGTGACGGCGTGCAGGGGGGCGGCCTCGAAGGCGAGCCGCCAGCCAAAGGCGCGGGGGTTGACCACCTCAATCAGCACCCAGGCAAGGCCATAGCCCACCGGCAGTGCCAGGATCGCCGTGAGCAGCCCGAGGCCTGCCCCTTGCCACACCAGCAGCCGGCGGCAGTGGCGGGGGCTCAGGCCAAGGCTCTGCAGGGTCTGCAACTCGCCGCGCCGGGCCAGCCCCAGCACCATAAAGGCCGAGCCGATGCCGACGAAGGCGATCCCCAGGATCAGCAACTTCAATAGTTCGGTCACCACAAAGGTCTGATCGAACACCCTGAGGGCGGCGGCGTGGATGGCGGGGGCGGGCAACAGGTTCACCTGCTCGCCAAACTGGCTCCTGAGCCTGTCACCAAGGTGCTCGGGATCCGGGCTGAAGAGGGCAAGGGATTGCACCTTGCCCCCTTCGAAGGCGTGCAGTATCTGCCCCTTGTCGCTGCCGTAATCCTGATAGACGCCGGTGACGGTGAAAGCCCTCGGTCCCCCTTCGCTGGTTACCTCGAGGCGCTGGCCCACCCTGACCCCGAGGCGCACCGTCAGCGGTTCGCTCGCCAGCACCTCGTCGGGAGCAGCGGGCCAGCGCCCGGCCAGCAGGGGATAGGCGGCTTTGAGCTCGGGGATAAAGTCCATCTGCGCCCACTCGATGGGCTGCCCCTGCCAGCGGGCGGGGAGCACGGCGCGGCGGGAGGCGGCGCGCACATCTGGCGAGGCGAGGATGGTGTTGAGGGTCTGCTCGCCGAGGGCGCCCCTGCTGCCGGCCACCCCCTTGGGAGCGGTGACGTAGAGATCGGCGGCCAGGCGCTGGCCGAGCCAGATCTCCACGCTCGAGCGAAAGCTCGACACCATGACCCCGATGCCGATGGCTGCGGCGATGGCCAGTTGCAGCGCCATCACCGCGATGGCGGTGCGATCCAGGTGATAGAGGGTTTCTGCCACCCCGAGCCGGGCGGTGAGGGGGCCGCGTGCACGCAGCCGCCCCAGCAAGGAGCGAAGGGCATCGGGCAGCAGGAGGGCCATGGCGAGCAGCCAGCCTCCGGCCACGAAGAGGGCGCCGCCAAGGCCGGTTTCTGGCCGCCATAGACACAGGGCGCACAGCAGCAGGATGGCGATGGCAAGGCCCCGGCGTTGCCAGGGGTGAGCCGGTGGGCGACTGTTGCCCTCTCGCAGCGCAAGGGGGGATTGGCGCAGCAGTTGCCACCAGCCGGGCAGGTTGGCGGCAAGCATCCCCAGAAGGCCAATCACCAGCGCCTTGCCAAGGCTCGTCGGGGAGAGGCGCAGCAGGTCGATGGGGTTGGGGCCATAAAGATCGGCCAGCGCCTGGGTGAGCTGCCCCATCAGGGCGAGGGCCAGCAGGCTGCCCAGCAGCAGCCCGAGCAGGGTGCCGATGCTGGCGAGGATCACAAGCTCCAGCATGAGCCAGCCAAGCACCCGGCGCGGCGGCATCCCGAGGATGATGAGCTGGGCGAGCAGGGGGCGGCGCACGCTCTGCACGAAGCGCTGGGCGTTGAACACCAAAAACAATCCCACCGCCATGGCGAGCAGGGAGAGGGCGGTAAGGTTCAGCGCCAGCGCATCCCCGAGCTGGCTGGCATCGAGCGCCGGGCTGATGGGCTCAAGCCAGAGGGGCTGATGGGGGGCATAGGATTGCAGGGCCGCCTGCAGGGCTCTTTGCAAGGTATTGGCCTCTTGCTCACTGAGTTTGAAGACGATGCGATCCAGTCTGCCTTCCTTGCCAAGCAGGGGCTGGGCGAGGCCGATGTCGGTCACCAGCAGCCGCTCCATGGGGACGGCGCCGGGCTCGAAGGTGCCCGCCAGGGTCAGAGTCAGGGGGCGTTGCCCCTCATCCCCCAGCACAAAGGTTCGCGACTGGCCCGCTTGCCAGTCAAGGCGCCTCGCCTCGGGGGCGGCCAGCCAGACGCTGTCGGCGCGATTCAACGAGACATCGGGTTGGCTGTCTGGCGCATCGCCAAAGAGGCGGCGCAGGGGGCCGGGGTTGAAGAGATCCATCCCCAGCAACTGGAAGCTGCGCCCCTGCTCGTCCTTGAGCCAGGCGTGAAGCTCTGGCATGGCGTCAAGGTTCGGCTGGCTTCGCACCAGCCTCACGTAGACTTGCTCATCCAGGCCACCCTGGGGGGCCAGGCGGTAGTTGGCCTCCCCGGCGAGCTGGCTGCGGGCGGCGACGAAGTTGGTGCGGGCGCTGTGGTTCAAGAGCTCGATGGCCACCACCAGGGTGACCCCGAGGGTGAGCCCGGCCAGGCTCATCAAGAGCAACCAGGGGTGAGCGCGATAGAGGCGCAGCAGCGCCATGAGCGGCAACATCAGCAGGCCCCCCGGCAGACGTCAGCCATGGCGGCGCCCCTTGAGCTCGACCAGCTGCCCCCCTTCAAGGCGCAGCACCCGATCCGCCAGGTCGCCATAGCCCGGGTTGTGGCTCACCAGCAAGAGACCGGCGCCGGTATCGCGCACCGCCGCCATCATCAGGGCCATCACCTGCTCGGCGTTGTGTTCATCAAGACTCCCGGTGGGTTCGTCGGCGAGCAGCCAACGGGGCTGATGAATGAGGGCGCGGGCCAGCGCCACCCGCTGGCGCTGGCCGCCGGAGAGCTGTTCCGGCCAGGCGTGGCGTTTGTGGCTCATGCCAAGGCGCGCGAGCAGGGCATCGAGGCGCCCATCGTCCTGGGGCAGGTTGTTTATCTGAAGGGGCAGGGCGAGGTTCTCGGCCACGGTCAGGGTCGGCAGCAGGTTGAAATCCTGATAGACGATGCCGAAATGGCGGCCACGCAGGCGGGCCCGCTCGTCTGTCGGCAGGGTGTCGAGGCGGGTCTCTTCCAGCCAGATCTCCCCCTCGTCCGGGGCGATGAGACCGGCGATGAGGTTGAGCAGGGTGGACTTGCCACAGCCGCTTTGCCCCAGCAGCAGGCAGGTTTCCCCCGGGGTGAGGGCGAGATCCAGCCCCTCAAACAGGGGGAGCATCTCGCCGCCGTTGGCGAAGCGTTTACTGAGGTTGCGCAGGCTAAGCATGGGATAACCGTTTGATGGTCAATGGCTTTCACAATGTCCGTCACTATGCCAGTTAGTGATCGCGCCTGCAAAAGGGATGGGGATCCTCGCTGGATCCCGCTCGCCTGAGGTGGTTAGAATAGGGCCTTCCATGGGTCACAGGATGAGCAAGGATGTTACACAAGCAAGTCAGTTTTATCGTCGACAGCAAGGGCGTCAAGCAGGCTGCCGTGGTCCCCATCGATATCTACAACGAGCTGATGACCCTGCAAAAGGCCCTCTCCGACAACAAGCCGGGGGAGCGCGAGCTCTACCACTTCAACGGCAAGGGGGCAGAGGCCCATGGTTATCCGGTGGGCAAGCGGCAAAACCCCGGTTTCATGGTCCAGGCGGGCTCCACTGCCAACGGCGAGGATGCGGCCTCCCTGCGCGAGGCGGTGATCGAGCTGCGCCAGGAGCTGCTGGGCAAGGGGGTACTCGTTCCCCACCCCGAAGGGGGTTTCATCTTTACCGCCGATCAGCTCTTCAACAGCCCGAGCCTGGCCGCGAGCCTGGTGGCGGGCAACAACCGAAGCGGGCTGGATGCCTGGCAAAACAGCGCAGGCTACACCCTCAAGCAATCGGGTTTTGGCAAGAAGACCTCCTGATGACGGGGCCCGGCAACGGGCCTCGCTCATGTTTGCCTGAGAGCCCGCGGCGGGCCGCTCATCAGGATGACAAGGAGGGCGGCTTCCCTTTGCGCTGCTAGCCTCAATGCCAGACGCCTGCCAGGAGATGCCGCCATGTCTGGACTCCTTCGCCTCGTGCCCGGGGCGGCCCTGCTCAGTGCCCCCGCCGCTGCGGGCAACGGCCCCCTCGATCTGACCCACAGCGGGGTCGGGCTCTTCGCCCTCGCCATCTTCGCCCTGGCTTATGCCCTGGTGATGGCCGAGGAGTACCTGAAGCTGCGAAAGTCCAAGCCGGTGCTGGTGGCCGCCGGCATCATCTGGATAGCCATCGGCCTGGTCTATACGGGGCAGGGGCAAAGCGAGCTGGTTCAGGCCGGTTTTCGGCACAACCTGCTGGAGTATGCCGAGCTGATGCTCTTCTTGCTGGTGGCCATGACCTATGTGAACGCCATGGAGGACAGGCTGCTGTTCGCCGTGCTGCGGGTACGCCTGGTGCAGGCGGGATTCAGCCTGCGTACGCTCTTCTGGCTCACCGGTTTTCTCGCCTTTTTCATCTCCCCCGTGGTGGACAACCTCACCACGGCGCTGCTGATGTGCTCAGTGGTCCTCAACGTGGCCAACGGGGAGCGCCGCTTCATCAACCTGGCCTGCATCAACATCGTCGTGGCGGCCAATGCGGGCGGCGCCTTCAGCCCCTTTGGCGACATCACCACCCTGATGGTGTGGCAGGCGGGCAAGGTGCCGTTCCAGCAGTTCTTGCTGCTCTTCATCCCCGCCCTGCTCAACTTCCTGGTGCCGGCCACCCTGATGAGCCTGATGGTGCCCCGTCTGGTGCCCGCCATGCCGGGCGAGATGGTGGTGCCAAGGCGCGGCGCCGTTGTCATCGTGCTGCTCTTTGTGCTCACCATAGTGACCGCCGTCGCCTGCCATCACTTCCTGGGGTTGCCCCCCGTGCTCGGCATGATGATGGGGCTGGGCTACCTGCAATTTTTCAGTTTCTATCTGCGAAAGACCCAGCCCGTTACCCTGGCCCGGGCACGGGCGCTGTATGAGCGCACCGGGGACGAGGCCAGGCTGCTGCGTCTGGGCTCGGTGGTGCCGTTCGATGTGTTCAACAAGATTGCCAAGGCGGAGTGGGACACCCTGCTCTTCTTCTACGGGGTGGTGATGTGCGTCGGCGGCCTCGGGTTTATGGGGTATCTGGCGCTTGCCTCCCATTTCCTCTACGACGGCGGCGATCCGACCCTGGCCAACGTCGCCATCGGCCTGCTCTCCGCCCTGATCGACAACATTCCGGTGATGTTCGCCGTGCTCTCCATGGAGCCGCAGATGAGCACGGGGCAGTGGCTGCTGGTGACATTGACCACCGGGGTGGGGGGCAGTCTGCTCTCGGTCGGCTCCGCCGCCGGGGTGGCCCTGATGGGGCAGGCCAGGGGCATGTATACCTTCGTCGGGCACCTCAAGTGGTTGCCTGCCATTTTGCTTGGTTATATGGTCGGCGTAGGGGCGCACCTGTGGCTCAACAGCGCCCTGTTTTAGGCAACCCGGTTCCAGGCACCAGGGAGAGGCAGGATGGGACAACTGTTCGAGGCGCTTTTGCCGCGCCATGTCACCTTTATCGAGGGGCAGAAGATCTTCTTTGTCGGTACGGCAGCCGCGAAGGGATCGGTCAATCTCTCCCCCAAGGGCGGGGATTCGCTGCGCGTCCTCGATGCCCACACCCTGGCCTGGCTCAACCTGACCGGCAGCGGCAACGAGTCCGCAGCCCAGGTGCTGCAACAGCCGCGCATGACGGTGATGTTCTGCGCCTTCGAGGGGGCGCCGCTTATTCTGCGGGCCTATGGCCAGGCACGGGTGCTGCACCGCACTGATCCGCAGTGGCCGTCGTTGCTGGCGCTGTTCCCCCCAAGTGTCGTGGCTCGCCAGATCTTCCTGCTGAACATTGAACGGGTCCAGACGTCGTGCGGCATGTCGGTGCCCCTGTTTGACTATCAGGGAGACAGGGAGGATCTTGCCAACTGGTCGGCACGCCAGGGGCAGGAGGGGATAGAGGCCTACTGGCGCAAGAAGAACCAGCTAAGCCTGGATGGGCTGGAGAGCGAGATCCTGGCGCGCAGCGGGTTGCAGGCCGATGACTGAGGCCTGCGCCCCGATGCAAGAAGCCCTGTCCATGGACAGGGCTTTTTCATTGCAGGGCATCAGGGGACGCGCTTGCCGCTCAGCAGCCAGTAACTGAGGGCCGACCCCAGGCCGCAACCGGCGATGGCGATGGCCATGGGGAGCGGCGATTCGGGGGGATTGAGGTTGACCAGCACCCCCACCAGTGCCCCAAGGCCAAAGCGCAGGGTGCCCGCCAGCGCCGAGGCGGTGCCTGCGGACTGAGGGAAGTGGCCCATCAGGCCGGTCATGGCGTTGGCCCCCACCAGGCTGATGTGGCCGACGAAGAGCACCACAGGGATGACGATGCCCCACAGGCCGCCGGTCTGGCTCCAGGCGTTGTAGATGAGCAGGGCCCCGGCGAGCGGCAGCACGGTCAGGCCGTATCGCAGCATGCGTTCGGCACCCACCCCTTTCACCAGCCGGCTGTTGGCGAAGGTGACCACCATCATCAGCAGGATGTTGAGACCAAAGAGCCAGCCGTAGTGCTCGGTCGGCACCTTGAAATACTCGATGTAGACATAGGGGGAGGCGCTCAGGAAGGCGAACATGCCGGAGCTCGACAGGGCGCCGCACAGCACATAGCCCATGGCACCACGGTGGGAGAGCACTCCCCAGTAGTTGCGAAGCACCTGCCCGAGTCGCAGGGGCTGCTTGTGCTCGGGTTTGAGGGTTTCCTCAATCTTCCACTGCATCACCAGGCAGATGAGCAGGCTGATGACCACCAGCAGCCAGAAGATCACCCGCCAGTCGCTGTGAGCACTGATGTACCCCCCCACCACGGGGGCCACCAGGGGGGCGAGGGTCATCACCAGGATGACGAAGGACATGGCGCGGGAAAACGCATCCTTCTCGAACAGGTCGCGCAGCAGGGCGTTGACCACCACCGAGCCAGCCGCCCCGCCAGCGGCTTGCAACATGCGCCAGGCGAGGAGCTCAGGCAGGGAGTCCGCCATGGCGCAGCCCACGGAGGCCACGGCAAACATCGTCAGGCCCGCCAGGATCACCGGCTTTCTGCCGAAGCTGTCGGCGAGCGGCCCGTAAAAGAGCTGGCCGATGGCAAAGCCCCCCAGGAAGGCGCTGATGGTGAGCTGGGCGCCGTCGATGCTGGTAGCCAGATCCCGGGCGATGGCGGGAATGGCGGGCAGATACATGTCCACCGCGAGGGGAGTCAGGCCCGCCAGGGCGCCGAGCAGGATGAAGAGGAAACGGGGGGAGAGGGAGCTGGCTTGGGGCATAGGGTATCCGAGTCGTGGGCTGGGCCGGGTTAAGAGGCAGGTGTTGAGTCTATCAGTTTTGGCGGGCGCGATCAGGTGCATCCTGCCCGATGCCCTTTTGTCTGGTGTGGCGCCAGAGCAGCCAGAGCCAGGCAAGCCATCCGAGCAGGGAGAGGGCATTGCCGGTGCGCTCCGGCCAGCGTGCCGCCAGGGTCAGGGTGAGGTTGTGGTGGCCCGCCGGAACCCAGAGTTGCATCAACCCCTGGCGATTGGCGCTCACTGTCAGCGTCAGGTGCCCGTCGAGGCGGGCCTCCCAGCCGGGGTAATGGTATTGGTGCAGGACCAGCCGGGTCGGCACCCGGGCCTTGACCTCCAGCGCCAGGGCGCGGGGTTGCCAGCGGGTCAGGGTCCAGCTTGCGCCTGGCGGTTCGGCGCTGACAGGCGGCTGGAACTCCTCCTTCCAGGCGAGCAGGGTCGGGGCGAACATGCCCCCCGGCACCTGCCTTGGCCTGTATTCCCGGGCACTGCGCTTGCTGTCGAACTCGAATGCCATGGCCTCCTGTTCGGGGGCCTGGGTGAGGGGGGCGTGATGCACATAGGCCAGGGTGGAGAGGAGGGTCAGCAGAAATACTCCCCACCAGAGTCCCTGCCAGAGACGATGGGGCTGGGTGCCGAGCGCCACCACGGCGACCGTGGCAAGGGCGAGCACCAGGTTGAGCCGCCAGGGAAACTGCACCCGCTGCAAGGGGGGAAGCAGGCTCCAGAGAGGCTGGCTCGGGGGCAGCATCATCAGGAAGGCGACGACGCCGATCGCCCCCCAGCACAGCAGCTCGGGGTGGCGTGGCTCCCGGGCGGCTGCCCAGGCGATGAGCAGCAGGACCAGGGTCAGCATGCTCTGCCACGCCAGGTGACCGCGAAAACGCCAGTCCTCCCAGGCGCTGGGCAGGCGGTCGAGAAAGTTGCGCCTGTAGTCGAACATGCCGCCACGCATCAGCTCCATGGAGATGGCCCCCTGATCCGCCAGGGCGGGCAGCAGCAGGGCGGCAGCCATGCAAAGCCCCATACCCTGGGCGCCGAGGGCTTGCCAGCAGGGCGTCAGAGTGCGGGTGCGTCTGGCGAACCAGAAGGCTCGCAAGGTGACCAACCCCATCATGAGCAAGAGGCTGGGGAGGTGGGAGAAGGCCAGCAGCGCCAGCCCCAGGATCAGCAGGGGCAACCCCTGAGGTCGTCCGCGGTGGGCGAGATCCTGCCCCAGCAGGATAAGGGGAGCCCAGGCGAAGACCCAGAACTCCGCCAGGGCGAAGCGGGCATAGAGATCCATGGCGACATGATAGGGCAGCGCCAGATAGAGCAGGCTGGCGGCCAGGGCCCGGCCAGGGGGCGTGGTGGCACGCCGCCACAGATAGGCAAACACCCCGGAGAGCAGCAGGGCCAGGGTGGCGCTGCCAAGCAAAGGGTAGATGGCCTGCTGGGGGTGGGCACCGGGCCCGGCAAAGAGGGCGCTGACGTAGTAGGGGAGCGGGGGATAGAAGAAGAAGGTGGGGCTGCCGAAGCCGCCGTTCATGGCCATCAGCCAGCGGGGATAGAGTTCCCCCTGCCAGAGCTGACGGGCAAAGTAGTGGCCGGAGAGCAGGTGATGAAACAGATCGTGTCCCTGGCTGCCCCCCTGCCACCAGAGCGGCAGCATCAGCAGGGCGCAGGCCAGCAACAGGGCCAGCGCGACCCGTATCCCCTCCCCGGTTCCGCTCGTGTTTCTTTCCATTGCACTGGTTCCTGACAGACCCGGCTGTGAGTGTAGACGAGTCGTGCGATGCCCTCGCAAGTGCCCGGTTTAGCGAGGCAGGGCGAGCCAGAGGCCGGGTTCGGCGTGAAAGCGGGGGGCAAACCAGAGGGTGTCATAAGGGCCTGGTAGCGCCTCTGCCCCCAGGGGGCGGCGGCTGAGGCGGCAGGCCCCCTGGGTGAGCGCAAGGGCGGCATCCCCCCGGTACCAGCCGTCGGTGACGGGCAGGGTTGTGGTTTCCCTAAGCAGCCTCACTCCCCACTGGGTCACCAGCGCCGGGCAGTTTTTTTCGGCGACCCTGGCCGCCTGCACCATGGCGGATGGACGGGCTGGGGTGAGGGTCACCGCGAGCAGCAGCAATCCGGCCAACGCGACCTGCCCAACTCCTCGGCGTGGCAGCCAGCCTGCCAGCAGCACGATACCGAGCAGGGTGATGGGCGCAAGATGGCGGGGATTGTCCGGATTCTGGCCAAACAGGGTCCACAGCAGCAGAACGAGCCAGTAGAGGGGCCAGAGCACGGAGGGGGCTGGATTGTGATCCTTTGAGCGTTGCCAGAGTGGCAGTATCAGAAAGGCTCCCATCAAGAGGGGCCAGAGCGGGGTGAGCTGATCGTTGAAGGTATTCGCCCAGCTCAGCAGTCGATCCCCGTGGGCTGCCGCCGTGTTGCCCCAGAGGGTAAAGTGGCCGTCGGTAAAGCGCCGCCCCTCGGCAAAATAGGCCCAGCCGTCGGCCTGCCAGACAAACAGCAGGCAGGCTAGCCCTACCAGCGCGATGGGGAGCACAAATCTGACGCGGTTGCCCTGCTGCGCCATCCCAAGCCAAAGGGGCAGCAGGGTCAGCACGAAGTAGGAGGGACGCAGCGCCAGCATGAGGCCCAGCAGCAGACCCGCCAGCGCTATCTTGCGTTGCTGCAAGGCCAAGAGTGTGCCGAGCCAGGCGGCCAGCGCCGGCCCGTCGGACAGGCCGGAGAGTGCCAGGGTCGGGGTGAGCGGCAGGGCTAGTACCAGCAGCCAGACCGGCGCCAGCAGGCTGGGCCGCTGCCACAATCTGACCGCGAGGGAGGCGGCGAGTGGCGCCAGCAAGCTGCTCCCCAAGAGGCTGGCCCACTGCACCGCGCGGGCCGGCTCGTCCACCGCCAGATTGATCAGCCGCGCCAGCCAGATAAAGGCGGGGTAGCCCGGAAAGTGGGGGGAGAACTCCAGCACGCTGAAGCGCACCACCCCGTGGGCGAAGTTGAGGGCATCGTCGGAATCGAGCGCCACGGGGAAGGTCAGCAGCCAGCCAAGCCAGGCCAGTTGCAGCAGGATCAGCAAGTAGGGTCGATTGGCGAAGCGTAATCGGCCGTGGCGACGCCCCCCTTCTCCCCTTGCGGGAGAAGGGGTGGGGATGAGGGGGGCCGTCGTCATCGATGAGAGGTCATCAAAGCGGCGCCAGCACGGTCATCAGCGCTTTTTCGGCATCGCTAAAGGCAGCGGCATCGGCAGGTTTGGCACCCACGCCGAACACTCCCGGGTTGCCGATGGCATCGAGCACCTTGGCCAGCGCCTGTTCGGCGGCCTTGCGATCCCCTTCACTGAGGGAGGGAAGGATCAAATCGAGGAAGCGCTTGCTCTTGACCACCAGCACCTTGGCGGTCTGGTAGTCGCCAAGGTTCTGGCTGGCCCCCTCAAGGCGGCGCTCGATCTCCGCCTTGTAGGCCCGGTTGAGCAGGGCGGCGGTAGCTGCGGCGTCTTTGGCCTTGAT
Organism: Aeromonas sp. QDB68; assembly: GCF_027707405.1. Lineage (NCBI taxonomy): Bacteria > Pseudomonadati > Pseudomonadota > Gammaproteobacteria > Aeromonadales > Aeromonadaceae > Aeromonas > Aeromonas sp. QDB68. Next base: position 14,153 of record NZ_JAPCIQ010000064.1, read on the forward strand.
GGCGGCGGCCAGCGGTGCTTGCAGCTTCACCTTGTGGTGCTCTTCCAGATAGGTCAGCTCCTCGGCAATCTCGCTCAAGGTGGCACTGGCATCCTTGCCGTCAGTGGCGGCGCCCAGCAGCGCCTCGCGGGCATCGATCAGCGGCTCCTTGCCGGCGGCGGCGTAGGAGTAAGCCTGCGCCTGACCGCTCAGGGTCAGCAGCAGGATGAAGGCAAGTAAACCCGGGCGGATGGTCATCCTCTTCTCCTTGTTTATGGCGCGGCACTCAGGCCACGCTCTGGGTTTCAATGACGGTATTTTCGTTGCGATGATTGAAGATGGCGTGACGTCTGTCCACCCCGTCGATCACCATGTCTGCGGCCATCATCCCCATCTCCATGGCGGTGTCGGTGAAGATGTAGCGGAATGTCCCCTGACGGCCGGTCATGATGAGGTTGGTGATCGGCATCAGCGCCTGGATGGCGTCGTTGCGGCGGGCCTGATAACCCAGATCCATCAGCGGATAGGCGTATTCACTGCGCGCTTCGAATGTCTCATCGCCGAGCTTCTGGGTATCGACGCCGAGGCTGTCGAGATCGGCGGTGACCCGACCGCGCAGATCAGAGAGCGGTGCCTGCCAGGTGGCATCCCCCGGATTGCAGGGGATTTCCAGCATCACGGAGGTTTGCCCCTGAGGCGCCATAAAGGGGCTGCGCCGGCGCGGCTCCTGCAGACGGGTCGCCAGAATATGGGGGTCGGAGAGGTACTGCCAGGTGTTGTCCGACAGGTTCTCCTGTTTGAGGGGCATATTGACGAAGCGAAGCGACCGGTAGTGGAGATCGCACGGCAAGCCCAGATGCTGGCAGGTGAGCGGCAGCGGCAGGGTGGAGATCACCTGATCAAATCGCTCGCTCTGTTCAACGTCATCTTGTGACCAATACACCCGTTCGATGCGGCCATCAGCCTGCTCGAGACGGGTGATGGTGGCGCCGGTTTTGAGCAGGGCCCCTTCGGCAACCAGCCGCTCCCCCAAGGTGGTGAAGATCTGGCCGAAGCCGTACTTGGGATAGCGGTATTTGCGGGCATAGGTGCGCACCGACATGCTGCCGTTGCGCCTTGGCAGCAGGCGGCGTGCCACGTCTTTGAGATCGATCAGGCTGATGCGCTGGCCGGCCCAGTCGGCGGAGAGCTTGTCCGGGTTGATGCCCCACAGCTTGCCGGTGTAGCCCTCGAAGAACTGGCGGTAGAGGGTGCGACCGAAGTGGCTCTGGATCCACTCGGCAAAGCTCGCCTTGGCAAAATCGGTGGGCTTCTTGGCAAAGGGCAACAGCAGCAGATCCTTCACCGCACCGGCCATCAGGGCCAGCGGCGCCGTCTTGAGCAGGTTGGGCAGGTTCAAAGGGTAGTCATAGGTGCGCCCGCCAAAGCGGATGACGCTCTTGCGCTCGGCGTGGAGCAGGTCGTCCCCCATCAGCTCGTCGATAAAGGCGAGCAGCTCGGGGTTCTTGGTGATGAAGCGGTGGCCGCCGTAGTCGAAGCGATACTCGCCGTCGCGCCCCTTGAAGGTCTGGGTGGCGCACATGCCGCCGACGACCGGCTCCTGCTCGAACAGGGTGACCGCAAAACCGGCCTGGCGCAGGCGCCAGGCGGCCATCAGACCGGCAGGGCCGGCGCCCAGCACCGCAATGTGCTTCTTGTTATTGTCGTTCATGAGTGTTCCGAAACGGCGTGATAGCTGGGGGAGCCCGCCTGTGCGCGGCTCCCGAACAGAGTGTGATCCCCGGGCTCAGCCCCTGGTCGGGGCGGCGCTCCCCTGGGGGCGATAGTTGCGATGCCAGAGGGTGACAAAGATCATGAGGTAGCAGGCCCAGGTCAGCAACTGCAGGCCGGCCGGTGAGGCGTTGTAGCCAAACAGGGCGCGCAGGAAGGTGCCGAATACCCCCTGATCGTCGAGGATGTGGCTGATGTTGAAGACCGGCGTGGTCCAGAAGGTGATGACGTCCGCTGCCTGCAACATGTTGACGGCGGACGAGAGCAAGCCTGCGGCGATGATGATGATGAGCAGGCCGGTCCAGCGGAAGAAGGGGGCCAGCGCCACCTTGCGGGTGGAGCGCAGCAGCCCCCACACCAGCACCACAGAGACCAGCAGCCCCGCCAGCGCCCCCATCAGCCCCTGGTGCAGATCCACCCCTTGCCCGGAGTAGACCAGGGCCGAGAAGAAGAGCACGGTTTCAAAGCCTTCGCGCATCACCGCCAGAAAGGCGAGCAGCACCAGACCAAACAGGTTGCCACCGTCGATGGCGGCATCGATGCGCGCCGTCATGGCCCCCACCTGGGATTTGGCCTGTTTTTGCATCCAGATAGCCATATAGGTGAGCACCAGGGTGGCAAAAATCAGGATCCCCGCCATCAGCAAATGGTTGTAGCGCTCGCTCTCGAACTGGCTCACCACCACCTGGAACAGGAAGGCGATGACAAGGGAGGCGACAAGACCGAGGCCCACCCCCAGATAGATGAACTTGTTGTAGCGGCTCGCCCCCAGCTTGGCGAGGTAGGAGAGGCAGATGCCGACCAGCAGGAAGGCTTCCAGCCCCTCGCGCAGGGTAATGAGAAAACTTGCGAACATCAGTATTGAGGCTCCGTATCGGGCGTGAGGGGGAGGGGCTGCAGGGTCAGTTGCAGCCGATTGAGTTGCACTATGGGTGGCTCCGGCAAGCTCGGCTCGGCGGCGCGCACCGCATCATTGACCCACTTGGGGTAGGTGCGGAAATTGAGTTTGATATCGGCCTTGAAGGGCCCCTGAGCATCCGCCGGCAGCGGCCAGGCTTCATCGCGCCAGCCATCGGCCGGGATGCGGGTGTCTTCAATGAGCTTGGCGTAGCGCCAGAACTTGAGCCCCACCGGCTTGCCCTCGGCATCGCCAAACACCTTTCTAAATAGCCGTGCATCCTCAGGGACGGCGCCGTTCACCGGCTGGCCGCTTTCAAGCACCAGCTTGCCGCTGGCGTCGGTGACGGTCAGCTCCAGCCAGAGTTCACGGAAATCGGCGACACCGGTGGGCAGGGCGTGGCCGGCGCCGGTATTGGCGACTCTCACTACCAGCGCGGGCTGGCCACTCTGGTTTTCAATGCGGGCCGAGAGGGTGGCGCTGGAGCGCAAGAGCGCCAGGCTCTCCTGCTCGAGGGTTGCACTTCTCAGCCCCACCAGCTGATGCTGGGCACCGGTAAAGTTGTGGCGATAGAGCCGCTCTTTCACGGTGCCGTTTTCGGTGGACTGGCCCGCCACCGGCGCGCCGCCATTGCCCGGCTCGGGGTTCATATGGCAGTCGATGCAGGTGCGCCGTTTGGCGGGATCTTCGGCCTTGGCGAAGCTGGATTTTTCCCACTCGTCCCAGGTGTTGACGATATTGGCGCCGGTGCCCGGGGCAAACTCGTTGTGGCACGACTTGCACAGGGCCGCGTCCCGGTAGAAATCCTTCTGGTAGGAGGCCTTGTGCATGGCGGGGCGGGCGTTGATCTGCCGCTCCGCCAGCCAGTGCTGGAGGCTGCCACCGGCGGCATCCTCGAACACATAGCTCTCGCGGTCTTTCAAATTGACCGTAAAGGCGCTGTTGCCGCCTGCATCCTCGAGCTTGGTGATGCGATGGCAGAGCACACAGCTGGTGCCTTCCTCAACCACAGGTTCACCCGCCTTGTGGGCGGCAATGAGCGAGGCTCCGCCCTGCTCGAACATGTGAGAGCCCTTGGGCAGATCAGTCTGGCCGTTCATCACCTGCTGGGGCATGTGGCAGCCCTGGCACCACTGGCCGAAGGCTTCGCCCTCGGTTTCGCGGGCCAGTGCCTGCACCACCTTGTAGTAGGGGTGGGAGTTACCCATCAGCCGGTGGTTGCTCTCGCTCCAGTCCTTGAACGCCTGTTGGTGGCAGTTCTGGCAGGAGGCGGAGTTGAGCCACTCTTTCGGGTGGGTGGTCGGCGCCTTGGCAGGATCCGTGCGCGGGGCATCGAGCCTGAGCCAGTTGGCCAGATAGGGGAGGTTGCCGTCACTGGTGACGAAGGCGTGCAGATCCTCCATCATCGCCTGCACCTCGGGCTGGGGCCTCGCGGGGTCAACCGCATCGGCCCCATCGCGGGTGTCATGACCCATGCCGCCCTGGGTCTGCTGGGTCATGCGCAGGTATTCGCCGATAAAGTCCCCCGCCACCATGTTGGCGAGGTTGGCGTGGCCGTTGATGGCGTTGTCGCCGCTCTTCTGGCGATGGGCCGCCATCAGATAGCGGTTGGTGAAGTTGAACCCGTCCAGATGGCAGGAGTTGCAGCTCATCCAGTTGTCCCCCGCCATGGGGAAGCGGCTGTTGGCGGCGGTATTACCCAGGTTGAACAACCGCTCGCCGCGCTTGAGCGCTGCGGGGCGGGGATCGGTCTCTACCAGCTTGGCGAAGTGGGGCACATCGACGGTGACCCGGGCAAACGGGCCGCTGCCGCCGCTACTGAGACGGGTGAGATCCTGCCCCATGACGTTGTGGACCAGGATGTGGTCGCCATCGATCAGCAGATCGCGCGGATTCTGGCCCGGCAGGTGACGCAATAGCTGGGTCGCCTTGGCGCCCCCCTGAAACTTCTTGCGGCGGTGGCGGTTGCTGTTCTGCTTGCCGCTGCGCGACAGGTCGAACACCAGCAAGTCTTCGGAACCCGCCAGGGTCAGGTAGACCCGCTTGCCATCGGCGGCGAAGCGCGCCGTGAAAGGGTTGGAGACGATCTGGCTGCGGTTGCCGACGCTGGGCAGGTTGATCTGCAAGAAGAGCTGTTTTCTTTCATCGACCCGCTCCTTCTCTTCATCGAGATCGATGATGGAGACGGCCGGGAAGACGGTGCTCTGAAACTGGAAGGGGTGATCGAAACTCCAGAGCACGTGGGGCAGCCAGGCTTCGCTGCCATCGGGGGAGAGGGCGATGCCGTCCAGCAGGCGCGGCAAGCCCTGGGAGTCGCTGGGGGTATCGCTGTGGGTTTCCGCCAGGGTGATGAGCTTGGGCTTGGGGAGGGTAGCGCCCTTCTCAAGTTTGGCGAGATCATAGATGGCGAGCTGGCCTGTCATGGCGTGGGTGAGCAGCAGGCGATCATTGTCGGTCAAGGCCAGTCCGCGCGGGGTTTCGGCAGTGGCCACATCCAGCTGCAGGTTGCCCGCCCTGTCATAGGCCTGCAGGCGCCCTCCCTCGAACAGCGTGACCCAGAACCACTGCCTCTTGGCATCGAAGATGACCCCGTAGGGTCTATGGCCGGTGGGGATCACCTTTTCCAGCTCGAGTTCATCATCCAGCAGCAGCAGGCGATCGCCACGGTAGTCAGTGACCAGCAGGGGGCCATTATCGGCGCGGGCCAGCTGGCGCAGGTCGCCCCCCAGCTGCACCTCGTTGAGGCGCTTGCCAGTGCCCCGCTCGAGCAGGGTGACGGAGCCGGCACTCTGGTTGGCGGTGACGAGGCGCGGGGCGCTCCCCTCGTCATAGGCAATCATGGCGGCGCCCATCTCCCGGGCCGAGGCGGTCCCCAGCAGCAGGGCGGCCAACATCAGGGATAACAACAACTTCAACATAAGATCAGGTGCGCCATTTCAAGATGGTCCAGCGCCAGGCGTGGCGCAGCACCAGGGGCGTCAACGCGAGGGCGCTCAGCCAGTGGGCCCAGCTGGCAAGGTTGCCGAGGCTGTCCCCCGGGGTGCCGTGCAGCACCAGCACCAGGCCGCTGGCCAGACAGACCAGCAGCAAGGCTTCGATGATGCGCCCCGTGGTGCGCAGAAAAGGCTTGCGGCTCTTGCGCAGCAGGCTGCGATGGGAGAACCAGAAGGCGCCAAACAGCAAGGGGAACAGGGTGAGCGAGAGGGCGACGTGCAAAAACAGGTTCCAGCGCGCCAGGGACCAGGTCGGCGTCAGGGGTTCCCACAGCAGCAGACCGGAGAAAAACATCAGATAAAGGGCACCCTCGGCCGCCTGATGGTGATAGGCCAGCCACTGCCAGCAGTGTCGTGGTGAGAGGGAAAGACTCGTCATGGGTGCTCCAGCTCCCGGGCGGTTCAGCCCGGGGCGAGCAAGTTTACAATGCAGTAAGGGTAATGAAAAGAGTTATCAATTCGGCTCTTGATGAATAGACCCTGAATGGCGCCGGGCCCTATTTGTGCTCCGCCAGCCGCTCGGTCACCGCATAGATCAGTGCCGCGGTGGAGAAGGCGAGGAAGACGATGACCGACCACTTCATCTCGATCTCGTTGCCGGTGCCGGTGCCGTCGTCGAGGAAGGCTTTGAGCACCTCGATGCCGGCGATGGTCACCAGGGAGTTGATGACGATGAGCTTGAGGGACGCGAAGTTGATCTTGCTGAGCCAGTTGTCGCCAAGGGCTGCTCGCTGCTCCGGGGTCTTGATGAACTGCACGTAGCCGCAGATGGCCACCAGGATCAGCATCTGGGCCACCAGCACGAAGTCCACCAGGGTGAGTACCCCCGTGATGAGATCCAGATAGTGGATGTCGATGATGTCGCGGCACAGCACATAGAGCTGCATGGCGAACTTCACCATCAGGAGGGCGACACAGATAAGGATGCAGACATAGAAGGGGAACATCATCAACCGGCTGCCGTTGAGCATGACGTTGAAGCGGCGCATGGGAAACTCCATCGAAAAGGAAGGCAGCCAGAATATCCGGAAAGAAAGGAGCGGGAAAGCGCCTTGGCGCCTCCCGCCCGGCCTAGAGGGGGAAGGTGGGAAGGCCCTGGAACAACTGCTGCAACCCCTCGCCCCAGGCCTTTCGCAGCGCCACGAAATGGGGGTTCTGTTCGGTGATGCGGTGCTGGTTCGTCGCCGAGAAGCTGCCCTCGTGATAGACCAGGGCATCCAGAGGCAAGCCCACCGACAGATTGCTGCGCAGGGTCGAGTCGATGGAGATGAGGGCGCACTGCAGGGCGGTCTGAAGCGGCGTCTCATGGTGAATGATGCGATCGATGATGGGTTTGCCGTACTTGCTCTCACCAATCTGGAAGTAGGGGGTGTCGGCGCTCGCCTCGATGAAGTTGCCCTCCGGATAGATGTGGAACAGGCGGTGGCGCTCCCCCCGGATCTGCCCCCCCAGCAGGATGTTGCAGCCGAAGTTGATATGGCCCTGCTGCTGACCCCCATCCCGGCTGATGACGGTGCGTATGGTCTGGCCGATGAGGGCGGCAGCCTCGTAGAGGCTGGGGAGGGCAAGGAGCTCCTGCCCCTCCGTCAGCAGGCTGATGACGCTCTGGGTGGTGGCCAGATTGCCGGCGCTTTGCAGCACTATCACCCTGTCCTCCCGGGTGAAGAGGTGCAATTTGCGGAAGGTGGCGATGTGATCCACCCCCGCATTGGTGCGCGAATCGGACGCAAACACCATGCCGTCTTGCAGGCACATGGCGACGCAATAGGTCATGACCGCGCTCCCGCCAGGACTCTCCCGGTCTTCATTGCTGCTGTCCATCCAGGCGGGTCACCTGGGCCTGGCTCTGCAACTGTTCGCACCCGCCGCCATAGCGCACGCCGCGCACCGGACAGGCATCCAGATAATCCATGCCGACTGCGAGCTTGAGGTGCTCACTGGTGGAGCTGGTGAGGTTGGTGACGTCGAACGTGTGCCAGCGCTCCTCGATCCACACCTCGGCCCAGGCGTGCATCGCCACGTGGCTGTTGTCCTGGCTGTAAAGGTAACCGCTCACGTACCGTGCCGGCAGGCCGGCGTGGCGGCAGCAGGTCAGGAAGACATGGGTGTGGTCCTGACAGACGCCGCTGCCCGAAGCAAGTGCCTCGTCGGCGCTGAAGGTGGCATCCGTGCTGCCAGGTTGATAGGGCATCAGCACCAGGATGCGTGCCATCAGGCTCTGCAAGTCGGCCAGGGTCGGAGCCTCTGGCAGGCAGGTCTTCGCGAGATCCTGCAGGGCCGGGGTCGGGCGGGTGAGGGGGGTGGGCCTCAGGTAGCTCAAGGGAGAGATGAGGGAGGACTCCTCATCTTCCGGGGCGTCGTCGCAGATCTCCACCTCCCCGTGGGCGCGGATCAGGATCCCCTCGTGGGGGGACTCCAGGCTCAGCACGTGCAGTATGTTGCCGTAACCGTCCGTGGTGCAGGTGGCCTCCCCCGGCAGCTCCAGCTCCCAGGAGAGGATCTGCTGGCGGGCCGTGCTGTGGGGGGTCAGGCGCAGGTACTGGGTACTACGGCGCACCACGTCGGCATAGTGGTAGCGGGTCTGGTGATCGATGATGAGTCTCATAATACCTCCAGGTAGGCGGCGTGGATGCTCTGGCCGATGGCGCCGATGTCGCTGAGGAAATCACTCAGGTACGCCTGCATGCCGAGGGCAAAGACATCGTCGATGGCGCCATAGGTCAGATGGGCGTTGAGTATGGTGGTCAGGCGCCGGGGCGTCTGACCGGCGTTGCCCTCGATCTGGGCAAGGATCAGCTCCATCTCGTCGAGGCAGGCCCGCAGGGAGCGCGGCACTTCATTGCGCAGGATCAGCAGCTCGGCGATGGAGGCGTGGGAGAGCGTCTTGTAGAGGGTCTGGTGGGCCTCGTAAGCACCCACTGACCGCAACAGGGCGTTCCAGCGGTAGAACTCGTGCACGCTGTCCTCGTCCTCCCGGATCACCTGATACTTCACGGTCAGGATGCGTGCCGTGTTGTCGGCCCGCTCGATGAAGGTGCCAAGGCGCAGGAACCAGAGCACGTCACCGCGCATGATGGTGCCATAGGTGGCGCCGCGAAACTGGTGGGAGCGTTCCTTGATCCAGTCGAAGAACTCCTGGGCCTGGCCGCTGGATAGCCCCGCCTTGCGGCGCCTGCGTATCTCTATCCAGGCGGCGTTGATGCTCTCCCACACCTCACCGGGGATCTTGCCCCGCACGGCGTGGGCGTTGTCCCTGGCCATGCGCAGACAGCTGAAGATGCTGCTCGGGTTCTCCTCGTCGAAGCAGAAAAATTGCAGCAGGTTCTCCATGTTCACCTGGCCGTAGCGGGCCAGGAAGGGCTCGTGAGTGCCGCTGATGGTGAGGGGCGCCACCAGCTCGCTGTGATCGGCGTCGATGGAGGGCATCAGCGACATGGTCTGGGTGACGTCCAGCATGCGCGCCGTGTTCTCCGCCCGCTCCAGGTGGCGGGACATCCAGTAAAGTTCGCTTGCGGTGCGGCTCAGCATGGGCTGCCCTCCATGACCCAGGTGTCCTTGGTGCCACCACCCTGGGAGGAGTTGACCACCAGGGAGCCTTCGGTGAGGGCGACCCGGGTCAGGCCGCCCGGTACCAGGCGCAGCTCCTGCCCCGTGAGAACGAAGGGGCGCAGATCGATGTGGCGAGGGGCGATGCCGGCGTCGACGAAGGTCGGGCAGGTAGAGAGGGAGAGGGTCGGCTGGGCGATGTAGTTGTCCGGCCGCGCCTTGAGCAGCTCGCGAAAACGGGCCAGCTCCTCGCGACTGGCGCAGGGGCCGATAAGCATGCCGTAGCCGCCGGCGCCATGGACCTCCTTGACCACCAGCTCCTCCAGATTGGCCAGCACGTGGGAGAGGGCAGCCGGCTCGCGGCACTGCCAGGTGGGCACGTTGTTGAGAATGGGATCTTCCCCCAGATAGAAGCGGATCATCTCTGGCACATAGGGGTAGATGGACTTGTCATCCGCCACCCCGGTGCCGATGGCATTGGCCAGCACCACGCCGCCGGCGCGGTAGACCGAGAGCAGCCCGGGCACGCCGATGAGGGAGTCCGGGTTGAAGGCGAGGGGATCGAGGAAGTCGTCGTCGATGCGGCGATAGATGACATCCACCCTTTTCAGCCCCGTGGTGGTGCGCATCAGCACCTGGCCATCCTTGACCACCAGATCCGCGCTCTCCACCAGCTCCACCCCCATCTGCTGGGCGAGGAAGCTGTGCTCGAAGTAGGCGCTGTTGAAGCGTCCTGGAGTCATCACCACCACGCAGGGGTTGTCCACCGGGCTGCTCTCGCGCAGGGTCTGCAGCAACAGGGCCGGGTAGCGCTCCACCGGGGCGATGGGCTGGTTGTGAAACAGCTCCGGGAAGAGGCGCATCATCATCTTGCGGTTCTCCAGCATGTAGGAGACCCCGGAGGGGGTGCGCAGGTTGTCCTCCAGCACATAGTACTCACCGTCGTGGTTGCGGATGATGTCGACCCCGGTGATGTGGACATAGGTGTCCCGGTGCAGGTCGACCCCCTGCATGCAGGGCTGGTACTGGGCATTGGTGAGGATCTGGGCGGCCGGGATCACCCCCGCCTTCAGGATGCGCTGATCGTGATAGATGTCGTGCAGAAAGGCATTGAGGGCGGTGACGCGCTGGCGGATCCCCTTGTCCAGATGCTGCCACTCCCGGGCGGGAATGATGCGGGGAATGCTGTCGAACGGGATGAGGCGCTCGGCGCCGTCCCCATCCCCGTAGACGTTGAAGGTGATGCCGACCCGGCGAAACAGCAGGTCGGCCTCTTCACGCTTGAGTTCTATGCTTTTCTCGTCGGTCTGGTGCAGCCACGAGAGGTAGGCGTGGTAATGATCGCGAAACTGGTTGTCGGTGAGCAGCATCTCGTCGTAACAACCGGGTCCGGGGGGCTTGATGGGTAGCATAGGCAACTCCTTGTGACGTCCCTGCGTACATCACAAAGTGCAAGGGCTGTGCCAGCCAATTGAGTCGCTATGAAGGCCAGTGTCAGTAATTTTTCATTGAAAAATCATATGGATGACTTTTATGTCATCACGGGGCAAGGCAGGGCGCACCAGAGTGGTACCCCATAGAGGGTAAGCCTGCGCCATCTTGTGGCAACAGGCCATGAGGGCAAGGGACGGGCGCATCGGGATGCGGGGGCGGAAGGCGAACGCCCTTGCCCCGAGGTGGGGCAGGGGGTAAGAAAGAACCCGGCCGATGGCCGCAATGCTGATCAGTTAAGGATCCATTGACCGATCCTTCTGCTGTAGGACAATCCGGAACCAATCACTGGTTCC
>NZ_JAPCIQ010000065.1:0-24351 GCF_027707405.1 Aeromonas sp. QDB68
CCAAACCACAGAAGTATGCGACGAGAAAACCTAGTAAAAACAATGCCAGTCAGGCTTAACTGACTGGCATTAGCGCCTGGCGCTCCTTTTTTGTGGGTGACGGGGCTTAGCGCACCTCAATCACGTCCAGCATGTCCATCTCGTCGATGTCCAGCAGCGGCGCCTTGGGCAGCTCGGGCGGATCAAATGCCTTGTCGCCACCGTCGATGATGCCGGAGTCGCGATTGATGCTCTTGAAGTCAAACAGCTGGTGATCGAGCAGGTGGCTCGGGATCACGTCCTGAATGGCGGTGAACATGGTCTCGAGACGGCCTGGGAAGCGGCGATCCCACTCCTGCATCATCTGCTTGATGGCCTGGCGCTGCAGGTTCTCCTGGGAGCCGCACAGGTTGCAGGGGATGATGGGGAAGGCCTTGACCTCGGCATAGCGCACCAGATCTTTCTCCTTGCAGTAGGCCAGGGGGCGGATCACCACGTTCTTGCCATCGTCGCTCACCAGCTTGGGGGGCATGGATTTGAGCTTGCCACCGTAAAACATGTTGAGGAACAGGGTCTCGAGGATGTCGTCACGGTGATGGCCAAGGGCGATCTTGGTACAGCCCAGCTCCTGGGCGGTGCGATACAGAATGCCGCGGCGCAGGCGGGAGCAGAGCGCGCAGGTAGTCTTGCCCTCCGGTACCTTCTCCTTGACGATGGAATAGGTATCTTCTTCCACGATCTTGAAGTCGATGCCGAGAGTGCTCAGGTATTCGGGCAGCACGTGCTCGGGGAAGCCGGGTTGCTTCTGATCCAGGTTGACGGCCACCAGATCGAAATGGATGGGGGCGCTGGCCTTCAGGCTCATCAGGATGTCGAGCATGGCAAAGCTGTCCTTGCCGCCAGACAGGCAGACCATGATCTTGTCACCCTCTTCAATCATGTTGAAGTCGGCGATGGCCTGGCCCACGTTGCGCCGCAGACGTTTCTGCAGCTTGTTGAAACTGTATTTCTCTTTGGCGTTAAGCTCTTCTAGCATGGCCTCAAACCCGGGACAAAAATAAGCGGCTTATTATAGCCATGTCCCGGGGGAGGGCAAGAAACGCTTATGCAGGATGACGCCTGTCATCCACAGGGCAGCTGTAATCGTCGGGTTTGAGGATGAGAATGTCGCAGTTGAGCCTGTCCACCACGTGCTCGGCGGTGTTGCCAAGCAGGGCGGCAGAGAGGCCGGTACGGCCGACGCATCCCATGATCATCAGGGTGGCATTCAGATCGTCCGCCATGTCCGGCAGCACCTCCTCCGGCAAGCCTTCCGCCACCTTGGTCCACATGTGGTTGATGCCGAATTGATCGGCATGTTCCCGCAGCAGATCTTCATGGTGTTTGCGAATGGCATCGTTGTAGGCGTTGGGATCGAACTCTGGCAGTTCGATGGCGACATTGACCGGGGTGCCCGGGTAGGTGTTGACCAGATAGAGACTGGCACCAAGCAGCTCGGCGATGGCGATCCCCTCGCGGGTGATCCGCTCGTTAAGCACCTTCTGCTCCTTGTCATCGCTCGAGCAGTTGATGGCGGCAATCAGGTTGCCCCCCCGTTGCCAGTGCCCTTCTTTTACCAGCAGAACCGGACAGGGGCATTTGCGCAGCAGGTGCCAGTCGGTGGGGGTGAAGATGAAGGTTTGCAGGAAGGAGTGTTTGTGAGTCGCCTTGACGACCAGATCGTGACGCTGTTCCAGCACTTCCTGAATGACGCACTCGAAGGGACGGTTGTGCCAAAGCACTTTCACTTCGCATTCCAGCCCTCTGGCCCGATAGGGAGTTAGGATCTCGTCGAGCCACTCCCGACGCTGGGCGATGACACCATGGCGCATCTCTTCCCGCTCGTCTGCCGAGAGCATGGCGGTCATCTCGTAAGAGAAGTCGTAAATCGTCAGGAGCAGGGTCAGCTGGGCGCCCTCATCCAGCTCGGCGACCTTGACCGCGCGCTCGAGCGCGATCTGGCGCTCCTCCTCGGGATTGATCACCACCAGAATGTTTCGGTACTTGACCATGTTCTCCTCCTTGGCAAAAAGGCCAATGATGGCAACTCTTTAGCTATTACAGCTTAGTCCAAGGGGGGAGACGGGAAGGTGTGCCGGATCAAATTTCAGGGTGATCCGATCCGGCAAAAAAGGGAATAAACGGGGATTAACCGCAGGGAGGACGAGTGGCTCCGGCCATGACGCCCAAGGCAACGTTGTCCAGTACAGTAATGTATTTGCCTTTGACGCTGATGAGACCGGATTTCTGGAAACGGCCCAGCAGGCGGCTGATGGTCTCGACGGTGAGACCGAGGTAGTTGCCGATGTCTCCACGGGTCATGGAGAGGCGGAACTCCTTGGCGGAGAAGCCGCGCTCGGAGAAACGAACCGAGAGATTGTGCAGGAAGGCAGCGAGGCGCTCTTCGGCGTTCTTTTTGGAGAGCAGCAGTATCATCTCCTGGTCGCCCATGATCTCGTTGCTCATCAGCCGCATGATCTGCTGGCGCAGTTTGGGCATCTTGCCAGAGAGGTCGTCGAGCACATCGAACGGTATTTCGCACACCATGGCGGTTTCCAGCGCCTGGGCGAAGGAGGGGTGGGCCTGCTTGTGGATGGCGTCGAAACCGACCAGATCACCGGCGAGGTGGAAGGCGGTGATCTGTTCGTCACCCTGTTCGGTGATGGTGTATGACTTGATGGTCCCGGAACGTATGGCATAGAGCGACTTGAGCTCATCGCCGGCCTTGAACAACTCTTCACCCTTCTGGAACGGCTTTTTGCGCTCGATGATGCTGTCGAGCTGATCGAGCTCGTTATCGTTCAGGGTGAAGGGGATGCAGAGCTGGCTGATGCTGCAATCCTGGCAATGAATTGCACAGCCACCGCTCTGAATACGTCTGCCAGGTTTCTTGTCCGGGATCATAGGCTCAAATGAATAATTGATTTATATCAAACAAGTTTACCACCATCTCATCCGTTTTGGATAGGGTTTCAAAAGGACGCCATCCCGATCCAGAGGGTGTGGATCCCGTAGGCAATAAGCAGCAAGGCGCCCCCAAGGCGCAGGCTGCGCAGGGTGAGCCAGTAGCGCAATCGGTCTGCCAGCCCCCCTAGCGCAAACAGGGTCGGCAGGGTGCCGAGGCCGAAAAAGAGCATGATGAGTGCCCCGCCACTCGCGGAGCCTGCGGCAGCGCTCCAGGTCAGCATGGAGTAGACGAGGCCGCAAGGGAGCCAGCCCCATATCATGCCAAAGGGGAGGGCCTGCCTGGCTGATGTAAACGGGAGAAACCTGCCTGCCAGCGGCTTGATGAGAGGCCAGAACTTCGCACCGATGCGCTCGAGCAGCAAGACGCCATGCCACCAGCCAGCCAAGTAGAGGCCGAGCGCTATCATCAGCAGGGCGGCGATGAGGCGAAGCCCTGCCAGGGCGTGTTTGCCAGCGCCTATCTCCGTGGTGGTGGCGAGCAAGCCGCCCACCAGCGCGCCCGCCAGCACATAGCTCAGGATGCGCCCCAGGTTGTAGTTGAGCAGATAACCGAGCCTGCCCCAAAAATGCTGCTTCTCGGCAGGTATGGCCATGGAGAGCGCTGCGGACACGCCGCCACACATGCCGATACAGTGGCCGGCACCGGCAAGCCCGACCAGCAGGGCGCCCATGAGGTCAAGGCTGCTGGTCATGGGGCCTGTTTTCCTGTTCTGCTTGTTGTTCAGAGGGGGGCAAGGGGCGCTGCTCCTCGTCAAACAGGATGTTGGAGCCCTGCCTGTCGAGATCCTCGAACTGCTCGGAGCGGATGGCCCAGAAGAAGACGGCGCCGGCAATGACAACGAACAGGATGGCGATGGGGATGAGGACGAAGATAATGTTCATGGCGTGGACCCTGTGGTGAAAGGGGGATGATAACCCGGCGAGGCAAGAGGTGCCGCCACCCGGGAGGATGCCAGATGGCTGCTCACCGGTTGAGCCGCATGGAGTTGGTGACCACGATGAGGGAGCTCAGGGACATGCCAGCAGCCGCCAGATAAGGGGGGAGCCAGCCACTTGCAGCCAGCGGCAGCACAAGCAGGTTGTAGCCGATGGACCAGGCAAAGTTCTCCTTGATGATCTTGCGAGTTCGCAGGGCCAGGGCCCGGGCGGCCAGCAGACGGGAGAGATCGTCGGCCAGCAGGATGGCGTCGGCACTGTTCTTGGCCAGATCCGTGCCCCCCGCCATGGCAAAGGACGCGTGGGCGCCGGCCAGCACAGGGGCGTCGTTGATGCCATCTCCCACCATGATGCTGATATCCCCGGCCGCTTCCCGGGCCTTGAGATAGGCCAGCTTGCCGTCCGGGGTGACCCCTTTTACCAGCTCATCGACCCCCAGCTCGCGGGCCAGCATGTCCGCCTGGTCCGAACCGTCGCCGGTGAGAATGGTGGTTTGCAGGCCTGCCTCCTTGAAGGCCTGGATCAGTGCACCGGCATCGGGGCGCAGCGTGTCGGCCAGGATGAAACGGGCCAGCAGTCCGTGTTCATCGGCCAGATAGATGGTCAGCCCTTGAGCGGCATTCTCTTCTTGCGCCAGTTCGAGCCAGCGTGCACTGCCGATGCGGTAATGCTTGCCCTCAATTACTCCCTGCACGCCGTGGCCGATGACGGGGGTGACGTCGCTGGCGGCGAGCGGCACCCCGTCCGCCAGTGGTTTGCTTCGAAACGCACGGGCGATGGGATGCTCGGAATAGGTCTCCAGGGCCTGGGCGAGGGCGAGGCAGCGGGCTGCGTCGAGCTCGCCGAGGGGCTGGGTGCTCACCAGGCTGATGTTGCCCGTGGTCAGGGTCCCCGTCTTGTCCATCACGATGCGGTTGGCCCGGGTCAGAATGTCCAGCACGTGGCCGCGGCGCAGTAGGATGCCGCTGCGGGTCAGGTTGGCAGTGGCCGAGGTCAGTGCGGTCGGGGTGGCCAGCGAGAGGGCGCAGGGGCAGGTCGCCACCAGCACCGCCAGGGTGACCCAGAAGGCCCGCTCGGGCTCATGAAAATGCCAGAAGGTCCAGACCCCGGCCGCAATGATCAGGAGCACCAGGATAAAGTGGCGCGACAGCACGTCCGCCAGCTGGGCGATGGCGGGCTTGTCGTCCAGAGCATGATCCTGCAGGCGCATGATCTGGGCCAGGCGCGACTCTTCAATGGAATGGCTGACCCGGATCTCCAGGGGGGCATCGGTGTTGATGGTGCCTGCATAGACGGGATCTCCGGCCTGTTTGAGCAGAGGCAACTGTTCGCCAGTCAGCATGGATTCGTTGAGGCTGGCCTGGCCCAGGGTGACGATGCCGTCTGCCGGCAGGGTGGCCCCCGCGAGTACCCGCACCCTGTCTCCGACTCGCAGCGTCTTGGCGGCCACCTCGTGTTCGCCGTCATCATCGATGCGGGTTGCCATGATGGGTACCAGGCGCGCCAGGTTGGAGCTCGACTCCGACGCCTTGCGCCTCGCTCGCAGTTCCAGCAGACGGCCCAACAGCAGGAAAAAGACGAACATGGTGATGGAGTCGTAATAGACCTCACCCGTGTTGAAGACCGTGGCCCAGATGGAGGCGACGAAGGCGCCGATCAGTGCCAGCGACACCGAAACATCCATGGAGAGGTGCCCCTGCTTCAGGCTGCGCCATGCCCCCACGTAAAAAGGCTGGGCCGAGTAGATCATGATGGGGGTGGAGAGCAGAAGGCTTATCCACTTGAAGTAGATCATGAACTCCTCTTCCACGCTGATGAAGAGGTCCATGTAGAGTGCTACGGCGCACATCATCACCTGCATGGAGCCAAGGCCGGCCAGCGCCATGCGGAACATGTAGCTGCGCACCTCTTTGGCGTAGAGCGCTTCCTGCTGATGAGTCTGGAAGGGATAGGCGCGATAGCCGACCCTGGCAAAGCCCTTGAGAATGTCGCTCAAAGAGAGCTGGGCCGGATCCCACTTGATGCGGGCGCGATGGGTGGTGGTATTGACGTTGATGTAACGCAGACCGCGCAGGGTCATCAGGTGCCGCTCGATGAGCCAGGCACAGGCGGCGCAGGTCAAACCTTCCACCGTCAGTTGGATCTCGCGCGTAGTTTCGCGACCCGTACCGGTGTCGGTGACGAACTCCTGCTGCACCTCCGCCAGATCGTAGTGGGTGAGGGCGGCGAGCTCTTCGGGCACCAGTTCCCCCTTGATGCCGGGAGCGGTGCGGTGTTCGTAATAACTGGCGAGGCCGCATTCGAGAATGGTCTGTGCCACGGCCTGACAGCCAGGGCAACACATCGGCTGAACGATGCCTTTGATCTCGAGAGTAAAGTTACTGCCAGTGGGAACCGGTTCACCACAGTGAAAACAGCCGGTCATGGTGATCATCCCTCTTTGATGCAGCCCAGCAGGCCGGGTCGGGGAGAAGGGTGGCTGACCGGCGTGCCGATCACCCTGCCTTCGTGATTCAACGTCCCTTGGGATCGAGCTCAATCGCTGCCTGAGTCGGCAGTTGTGCCGTCTCCTGGAGGCGCCATTCATGGTTGAAGGCATCGACCCGCACGTGCCACTTGCCGGTGAGGGGCTTGTCCAGCATCAGGCGATAGACTCCCTTGCCATCGGCCGTCAGCAGATGTTCGCTGTCCAGGCCCGCCAACGTGGGATGAAACAGGGAGAGGTGCAGTGCCTGCCCGAGGGGGAAATCCCCGGACAGTGGATTTAACGTCAGCTCCTTGTCGCTGACATTGAGGGCGATACGGATGCCGAGCGCCTCGGCGCGATCGAACTTGCTGAGATCCTGATTAATCTCCTTGCCCTGCTTGTAGTAGTCCTCCGCTACCAGGTTGACCCCATCCTTGCTGGCAATGATGGCGGTGGCGATGCTGCCTACCACGGCGGCGCAGGGGAGGGCGATGATGAACCAGGGCCAGAATTGGCGATACCAGGGTTGGGTCATGATGCTACCGAAACAAATGGTTAACGAAATGGCGGTAATTCAGCCAACACAAGATAACAAAAAGCCTCGAAGAGTCGAGGCTTTTTGCTGATTAATCACGTGCTTATCACATGTTACTGCTGATTTTGCCGATCGTTGTGGGACAAGCTGTAAACGTAGGAGGCGAGCAGATGTACCTTGTCTTCCCCCAGAATGTCCTTCCAGGCCGGCATCACGCCGTGACGACCGTGGGTGATGGTCTGTTCGACCACCTGACGGGAGCCGCCATAGAGCCAGATGTTGTTGGTCAAGTCGGGGGCGCCGAAGGCGATGCCGCCCTTGGCATCCGGGCCGTGGCAGGCGGCGCACATGGCAAAGCGTGCTTCCCCTTTCTTGGCTTCCACCAGATCAACCTTGCGACCGGAGAGGCTCAGCACATAGGAGGCCACCTCCTTCACCCCGTCCTGACCCAGGATCTCGCCCCAAGCGGCCATGATCCCCTGACGACCGCCCATGATGGTGGTCTTGATCTGGTCGGGTGCGCCGCCCCACTGCCATTCGCTGTCGGTCAGGTTCGGGAAACCGCGGCCACCGCGGGCATCGGAGCCATGACACTGGGAACAGTTTTGCAGGAACAGGCGCTGACCCACCTTCAGGGCTTCCGGATCCTTGGCGATCTCGGTGATCTCCTTGTAGCTCTTGCCGTCAGCCTGATAGGTCAGCTCGCGGAACTTGGCGCCGTAGATCTCGTCGGCCTTGGCAAGTTCCCGATCGTATTCCACCGCGCGTCCTTCGGCCTTGGCGGAAGCCGCCGCTGCCTTGGACTCGGCCAGGGAACGTACATCCTGGTTGGAGCTCTGCCAGCCCAGCAGACCCTTGAAGTTGCCAAGGCCCGGGAAGGCGAGCAGGTAGATGAGCCCGGTGACGATGAAGAAGAGGAACATATAGGACCACCACTTCGGCAGGGGATTGTTGATCTCCTCGATGCCGTCGAAGGTGTGACCCATGGGTTTGCCCTCTTCGGCCCCCATCTTGTCCTTCATGCACCAGGCCAGCAGCAGGAAGCAGCCGAGAATGGTGCCAAGGCTTATGACGGTCACAAAAATGCTAAACAGAGTGCTCATTATTGCTTCGCTCCTGCGTTCTTGTTATCAGCACTGGGTTGCTCGTCATCGGCAAAAACCAGGTTGGCGGCCTCGTCGAAAGAAGCCTTGCGGCGCTTGCTGTAGGCCCAGACGATGATGCCAATCATGATGACCATCAGCAGCAGGGTGTACAGGCCGCGAAATGTGCCGTAATCCATATCCCGACTCCTTATTTCAGGGCATGGCCCAGTGATTGCAGATAGGCGATCAGCGCATCCAGCTCGGTCTTGCCCTTGACGGCCTCACCGGCACCGGCGATGTCGGCATCGGTATAGGGCACGCCGAAGTGATCCCGGAACAGAGCCAGCTTCTTGCCGGTCAGCTCGCCGCTCAGCACATTGGTCTCGAGCCAGGGGAAGGCCGGCATGTTGGACTCGGGCACTACGTCGCGCGGGTTGATGAGGTGGGCGCGATGCCAGTCATCGGAGTAGCGGCCGCCGACCCGGGCCAGATCCGGGCCGGTACGCTTGGAGCCCCATAGGAAGGGGTGCTCCCACACGCTCTCGCCGGCAACCGAGTAGTGGCCGTAGCGTTCGGTCTCGGCGCGGAACGGGCGGATCATCTGGCTGTGGCAGACGGTGCAGCCTTCGCGGATGTAGATGTCGCGTCCTTCCATCTGCAGGGCGGTGTAGGGCTTGAGGCCCTCCACCGGCTCGTTGGTCTGCTTCTGGAAGAACAGGGGGGTGATTTCCACCAGGCCCCCCAGGCTGATGGCGAAGATGATGCCAATGACCAGCATGGGGACGCTTTTTTCAAAAATCTCGTGACGGTTGTTGTTGCTCATGCTTTAAACCCCTTCAAATCAGGCTGGCTGTGCGACGGGTTCCAGAGAACCCTTGGGCGCAGTGACGGTGCGATAGGCGTTGTAGGCCATCAGCAGCATGCCGGTGACGAAGAAGCAGCCACCCAGGAAGCGCACGAAGTAGAAGGGATAGGAAGCTTGCAGCGCCTCCACGAAGCTGTAGGTCAGGGTGCCGTCGTCGTTGACCGCACGCCACATCAGACCCTGCATCACACCGGAAATCCACATGGCGACGATATAGAGCACGGTGCCCACGGTGGCCAGCCAGAAGTGGACGTTGATGAGCTTGATGCTGTACATGCGCCCCTGCCCGAACAGGTTCGGGATCAGGTGGTAGACGGCACCGATGGACACCATGGCAACCCAGCCCAGGGCACCGGAGTGAACGTGACCGATAGTCCAGTCGGTGTAGTGGGAGAGGGCGTTGACGGTCTTGATCGCCATCATGGGGCCTTCGAAGGTCGACATGCCGTAGAACGACAGGGAGACGATCAGGAAGCGCAGGATGGGGTCATAACGCAGCTTGTGCCAGGCACCCGAGAGGGTCATGATGCCGTTGATCATGCCGCCCCAGGAGGGCACGAACAGGATGAGGGACATCACCATGCCCAGCGACTGGGCCCAGTCAGGCAGGGCGGTATAGTGCAGGTGGTGCGGACCGGCCCAGATATAGAGGGAGATCAGCGCCCAGAAGTGCACGATGGAGAGGCGGTAGGAGTAGACGGGGCGACCCGCCTGCTTGGGCACGAAATAGTACATCATGCCAAGGAAGCCCGCTGTCAGCAGGAAGCCCACTGCGTTGTGGCCATACCACCACTGCACCATGGCATCCATGGCACCGGAGTACATGGAGTAGGACTTCATGCCGGAGAGCGGCACTTCCATGTTGTTGACGATGTGCAGTACGGCCACCGTGATGATGAAGGCACCGAAGAACCAGTTCGCCACATAGATGTGGGAGGTGGTGCGCTTGACCAAGGTGCCGAAGAAGACGATGGCATAGCTCACCCAGACCACGGCGATGGCGATGTCGATGGGCCACTCCAGCTCGGCGTACTCTTTGGAGGTGGTGTACCCCAGCGGCAGCGAGATGGCTGCAGACAGAATGATCGCCTGCCAGCCCCAGAACACGAAGGAGGCGAGGGGACCACCAAACAGCCGGACCTGACAGGTGCGTTGCACCACGTAGAAGGAGGTGGCCATCAGGGCGCTGCAACCAAATGCGAAGATGACCGCATTGGTATGCAGGGGACGCAGACGGCTGTACGTCAGCCAGGGGGTGTCGAAGTTGAGGGCAGGCCAGATCAACTGGGCTGCAATCAATACACCCACCGACATGCCGACGATACCCCAGACAATCGTCATGACGGTGAACTGGCGCACAACGGTGTAGTTGTACTCAGGGTGGTTTGTTGTATGGCTCATCGTTGTATTCCGCTTCCGATGCTGTTGTTAGTGTTGCCCGGTGTCCTGGGCCATTTTCACCCCGGTTTTGCAAAATCCCCTCGTTAACATCTGTTAATAAAAGGAAAAGCAAAAGGTGGTTAAATGAAAATCCATTGAGAATGATACTGAAATGACCGGTAAAATAACAGTACAAACAGTGATATATTTGGCTCCAGCGGGTCTCATGTCCGCCAGTTTTTACCTTGAGCCAGATCACGAAAATTACATTTTCTACGTACCTTACAGAGCTGTTTTTTCATGAAAGAGAGACTCACTTCACGCAAAATCGTCCACCTGTCCATGGTGCTGGTCATTTTGCTCTCCCTGATGGCCTATCGAACCTGGTTTTCAGGCACAGGAAGCGACCATGCAGAGGGCTCCAATGTTCAGATTTGTGATCTGTCCCACAGCCCCTGCCGCCTCATCGTCGGGGATCGCCCGCTGACGGTCAGCATCGATGGCTTGCCGATCCGCCCTGAACATGACTTTGTCCTGCGCCTTCAAGGGGGTGTGCCGGCCATTACGCCGGTCAAGGCCTGGCTCGAGGGCAAGGAGATGTTCATGGGGCTCATCCCCGTGCTGTTTGAAGCCAGCGATGCGGGGTGGCGAGGGGTGACCCAGGTGGGAAGTTGTACGGCAGAGGCGATGGACTGGCTCTTGACCATCGAGTGGAGCAATGGCCAGCGCCATCAACTGACGTTGGGCGCGGCACGTTGAACGGACTCTCATCGGGCCCCAGGAGGGGGGATAAATGAAAATTGATTTGAAATTTTCAGGCAGGACGGTACCTTGCATTGATTATCAAAGAGTGAAGTTCATTTAATCATGATTGAAAAACAAGCATTTTATCGCACGCTCAACCAGCAGGCCCAGGCATTGCTAGAGGGCGAACCCGACATGATCGCCACCCTGGCAAACCTGTCTGCCCTGCTCAATCAGGAACTGGCTGACATCAACTGGGTTGGTTTCTACCTGCTGCAGGGCGAGACCCTGGTGCTCGGCCCGTTCCAGGGCAAGCCGGCCTGTGTGCGCATCCCGGTCGGGCGCGGCGTCTGTGGCACTGCGGTTGCCGAGGGCAAGACCCAGCTGGTGGACGACGTGCACCAGTTCGCGGGGCACATTGCGTGCGACGGTGCCAGCAACTCGGAAATCGTGATCCCGCTGCGCCGTGGCGGGGAGATCATCGGGGTGCTGGACATCGACAGTCCAATCTTTAACCGCTTTGACGAGCAGGACCGGATTGGCCTCGAAGAAACGGTGCAAATTTTGGAAAGCATGCTCTAAGTCATTGCTAGATGGTTCGCAAAAGGTCCCAAGCTCTCTATAATGGGGCCTTTGTTGTGTTCGGGCATGCCCGTGCGTCTATATGAAAGCCAAGGTTATACATGGAAAACACTGAAAAGCTGAAGAACAGTAAAGAGATCGTCGCCTACCTGGTCGAGAAATTCCCGGCCTGCTTCATCGCTGAAGGAGAGGCCAAGCCACTCAAGATTGGCATCTTCCAGGATCTGGCCGCGCGTCTTGCTGATGACGAGAGAGTCTCCAAGACCATGCTGCGCTCTGCTCTGCGTCAATACACCTCCAGCTGGCGTTACCTGCATGGCCTCAAGGCTGGCCAGGCCCGTGTCGATCTGGACGGCAACCCGGGCGAGCTGCTCACCGAAGAGCACATCGAGCATGCCAAACAGGCGCTCAAGGAGAGCAAGGAACGTGTCTTTGCCAGCCGCCGCACCAACACCAAGGAGAAGGAAGACAAGCCCAAGCAGCCGCGTCGCAACGCGCCGCGCAAGGCTGACGCTCCCCGCTCCGACAAGCCCAAGTCCGCCCCTGCTCCCAAGGCTGCACCGGTCGCCGATGCGCCGCTGGTGAAAGTGGATGCCGCTACCCTGAAAGTCGAGCAGGGCGTGCGCGTCGTGCTGGGCAAGTCCCCTGTGCCTGCGACCATCAAGGAAGTGACCAAGGATGACGTACAGGTTCAATTGCAGACCGGCATGATGTTGCGGGTCAAGTTCGAGCATCTGGTTCTCTAAGGAGACGAATGTTGAAGCATGGCGTGATTCGTTTTTCACTCGTTGCCTGTAGCCTGGCGCTTGCCGGGCTCGCACAGGCCATCGAGCCGGTGCTCAAGGAAAGTGATTTGCCTGTGTTGGCTCAAGAGAGCCAACATGCTACGGCCAGCAAGCGAATTGCCAATCTGTTTACCCGCTCCCACTACAAACAGTTCAAGCTGGACGACGCCTTTTCCTCCGTGATCTTTGACAAGTATCTGGAGAATCTGGACTACAGCCGCAACCTGTTTCTGGCCTCTGACATCAGCCGTTTTGAGAAATATCGTACCGGTTTTGACACCGACCTCGAGCGAGGGCGACTGGCTCCGGCCTACGAGATGTTCAACCTGAGTCAGCAGCGGCGGTACGAGCGGTTCGAATACGCCCTCAAACTGCTCGACACTCCCTTCGATTTTACCCAGAAAGACAATTACGTCTTCGATCGGGAAGGGGCTCCCTGGCCCAAGGATGAAGCCGAGCTCAACGAGCTGTGGCGTCAGCGGGTCAAGTTCGATGCCCTGAGCCTCAAGCTCAGCGGCAAGGAGTGGCCCGAGATCAAGGAGCTGCTTGGCAAGCGTTACAACAACGCCATCAAGCGGATGTCCCAGACCGAGAGCGAGGACGTGTTCCAGCTCTTCATGAACTCCTTCGCCCGCGCCATCGAACCGCACACCAGCTATCTGTCTCCGCGCAGCGCCGATCGGTTCAACACCGAGATGAACCTCTCGCTGGAAGGGATTGGGGCCGTGCTGCAGGCGGAAGATGACTTTACCGTCATCCGCTCCCTGGTGCCAGGCGGCCCGGCGGCCAAGTCCAATCACCTGAAACCCGATGACAAGATCACCGGTGTGGGGCAGGACGACGGTAAGATCGTGGATGTCATTGGCTGGCGTCTTGACGACGTGGTCGAGCTCATCAAGGGGCCCAAGGGCAGCAAGGTGAAGCTGGAGATCCAGCGCGGCAAGGGCGCGACCGCCAAGACCGAGCTGGTGGAGCTGGTGCGTGACAAGGTGCGTCTGGAAGACAGAGCCGCCAAGTCCAAGGTGATCACCGCCGAGGGCAAGAAGATCGGCGTGCTCGAGATCCCGAGCTTCTACGTCAACCTGCACGACGACGTGATCAAGGAGATCTCCAGCCTCAACAAGCAGAAGATCGACGGCCTCATCGTCGATCTGCGCGGCAACGGTGGCGGTGCCCTGACGGAAGCTTCCGCCCTGAGCGGTCTCTTCTTTGCCAGCGGCCCCGTGGTGCAGATCCGTGATCACATGGGTCGCATCACCGTCAATGGCGACGACGACGGCAATGTCTACTACGGTGGCCCCATGTCGGTGATGATCGACCGCTACAGCGCCTCGGCCTCCGAGATCTTCGCTGCCGCCATGCAGGACTATGGTCGTGCGCTGATCCTCGGCGAAAACTCGTTCGGCAAGGGGACGGTGCAGCAGCATCGCAGCCTCGCCAAGGTCTATGACTTCTACGAGCAGCCGCTGGGTCACGTGCAGTACACCATCGCCAAGTTCTACCGTATCGATGGCGGCAGCACCCAGAACAAGGGAGTTGCACCCGATATCGCCTTCCCGACTGCGGTAGCGCCGGGGGAGACGGGGGAGAGCCGCGAGTTCAACGCCTTGCCCTGGGACAAGATTGCCTCGGCCAGCTACGAGCGACTGGGGGACTTCTCCAGCCTGCTGCCCAAGCTGAAAGCGGCCCACGAGGCACGGATCACCAAGGATCCGGAATTTGCCTATGTGCTGCAGGACATCAAGGAGTATCAGGCGGACAAGGACAAGAAGTCGGTCTCCCTGAACGAAGCCGAGCGGCTGGCTGAACAGGCCAAACAGGACGAGAAGGCGCTGGCGCGAGCCAATGAGCGGCTGACCCGTCTTGGCAAGCCGACGGTGAAGAGCCTGGATGAACTGCCGACCGATTTCGAGGCACCTGACGAATACCAGGTGGAAGCGGCCAACATCACGGCGGATCTGGCCACCCTCAGCAAGAATAGCTGATGCTGGCAACGAAATGACAAGGGCGACTCTGGTCGCCCTTTCTTTTGCCTGAATGCAAACTATTTGACCCTGTCCGAGCCTTGTGACAGCCTCTGACACGTCAATAACAAAGCGTGGAAGCACACAATAATGACTGAACAACCTCAGGCCATGACGGCCAAATATCGCCAGGATTACCAGGCTCCCCTCTATTGGTGTGACAGTCTGGATCTCGATTTTCAGTTGCAAGAGCCCCTGACCCGGGTCACCGCCATCTCCCGTTTGCGTCGCAGCGGCGATCACAACGAACCCCTGGTGCTGGACGGCGAGGGGCTTGACCTTGTCAGCGTCAGTGTGGATGGCGTGCCCTATCAGCAATACGAGCAGGGAGAGAG
Source organism: Aeromonas sp. QDB68 (assembly GCF_027707405.1). Lineage (NCBI taxonomy): Bacteria > Pseudomonadati > Pseudomonadota > Gammaproteobacteria > Aeromonadales > Aeromonadaceae > Aeromonas > Aeromonas sp. QDB68. The sequence continues at coordinate 14,724 of NZ_JAPCIQ010000065.1, forward strand.
CAGCCTGACCCTGTTCAACCTGCCGGCCGAGTGCGTGCTGACCGTGGTCACCAACATTGATCCCGCCGCCAACACGGCGCTGGAGGGGCTCTACAAATCCGGCGATGCCTATTGCACCCAGTGCGAGGCTGAGGGCTTTCGTCGTATCACCTATTACATGGACAGGCCAGACATCCTGGCCCGTTACAGTACCCGTATCACCGCCGACAAGGCCAAGTACCCCTATCTGCTCTCCAACGGCAACAAGGTCGCGAGCGGCGATCTGGACGACGGTCGCCACTTCGTGCAGTGGCAGGATCCCTTCCCCAAGCCGAGCTACCTCTTCGCCTTGGTGGCGGGGGACTTCGATGTGGAGCGCAATCACTACACCACCCGGAGTGGTCGCGATGTGGCGCTGGAAATCTTCGTGGACAAGGGCAACCTGGACCGCACCGGTTTCGCCATGGAGAGCCTCATCCACTCCATGCGCTGGGATGAACAGCGCTTTGGCCTCGAATACGATCTCGACATCTACATGATCGTGGCGGTGGACTTCTTCAACATGGGGGCCATGGAGAACAAGGGGCTCAACATCTTCAACTCCAAGTTCGTGCTGGCCAACCCGGCCACTGCCACCGATGCGGACTACCACGGCATCGAGCGGGTGATCGGTCACGAATATTTCCACAACTGGACCGGCAACCGCGTCACCTGCCGCGACTGGTTCCAGTTAAGCCTCAAAGAGGGGCTGACGGTGTTCCGGGATCAGGAGTTCTCCTCCGATCTGGGGTCGCGCGGCGTCAACCGGATCAACAACGTGCGCACCGTGCGCGGTCCGCAGTTTGCCGAAGATGCCGGCCCCATGGCCCACCCCATCCGCCCGGATGTGGTGATCGAGATGAACAACTTCTACACCCTGACCGTCTACGAGAAGGGCTCTGAAGTGATCCGCATGATGCACACCCTGCTGGGGGAGGACGCCTTCCTGGCGGGCATGCGCCTCTACTTCGAGCGTCACGACGGCTCTGCCGCCACCTGCGACGACTTCGTGCAGGCGATGGAGGATGCCTCCGGGGTGGATCTCGTTCGCTTCCGCCGCTGGTACAGCCAGTCCGGCACCCCCGAGCTCACCGTGACCGACGAGTACGATGCCACGAGTGGTGTTTATCGTCTGCACGTGAGCCAGCACACCCCGCCGACCCAGGATCAGCCACAAAAGCTGCCGCTGCATATCCCCCTCGACATCGAGCTCTACGATGCACAGGGTGCCGTCATCCCGCTGCAATACCAGGGCAAGGCCATCGGCAATGTGCTGGACGTGCTGGAAGCACAGCAGACTTTCGAATTCGATCGGGTGCCGGTCAGACCGGTACCCTCCCTGCTGCGGGACTTCTCCGCCCCGGTCAAGCTGCACTATGACTATAGCGACGAGGCCCTGGCCTTCCTGATGCGCCATGCCCGCAACGAGTTTGCCCGCTGGGATGCGGCGCAGATGCTGATCAACAAGGCGGTGATCGACGGGGTGGCGCGGGTCCAGCACGGGCAGAGGGTTGAACTCTCCCACACCCTGCTGGCGGCCTTTGTTGCCATTCTGGACGAGGCTGCACTGGATCCCGCCCTCAAGGCAGAGATCCTGGCCCTGCCGGGAGAGGCGACCCTGGCCGAGCTGTTCGAGGTGGCCGATATCGACGCCATCCACCAGGTGCGCAACGGGATCCAGACCGCATTGGCCCACGCCTTCGGCGACCGCCTGCTGGCGTGCTACGAGAGCCTGCGTCTGCCGGCTTATCAGGTGGTCCATGCCGACATGGCCAAACGGGCCCTCAAGGGCGTGGTGCTGGGTTATCTGGCGGCGCTGGATGCCGCGAAGGCCGATACCCTGGTGCGCGAGCAGTACGGGGCCGCCGACAACATGACCGACACCCTGGCTGCACTCCAGGTGGCCAACAGCCATCTGCTGCCGTGCCGCGCCGCGCTTTTGGCCGACTTCGAAGGCAAGTGGGCCCATGATGGCCTGGTACTGGACAACTGGCTGCGGCTGGTGGGCGCCAAGCCGGCCAAGGATGTGCTCGATGACGTGAAGCAGGCGATGGCGCACCCGACCTTCAGCATCCGCAACCCGAACCGGCTGCGGGCGCTCATCGGCAGCTTCGCCATGAACAACCAGGTGCAGTTCCACGCCGCCGATGGCAGCGGCTATCGCTTCCTGACCGATCTCTTGATCGAGCTCAACGAGGTCAATCCCCAGGTGGCGTCCCGCCTCATCACCCCGCTTATCCAGTTCAAGCGGCTCGATGAGGGGCGCAAGGCGCTGGTTCGCGCCGAGCTGACCCGCCTGGCCAACCTGGACGGGCTGGCGCGGGATCTGTTCGAGAAGGTGAGCAAGGCGCTGGCACAATAAGCGTCACGACGGCGGGCAGGGGAGTCTGGCTCTCCTGCCCGTTTTTCATGGATGACCAGGAGGTGACATGAGGCAATACACTTTTCGGCTCTCCCTTGGCCGCGACGAGATCATGTTGATGTACCAGGGGCAGGTGAACCGCCTGGTGGTACGTACCGAGCAGGGTCTGACCCTGGAGCTGGGGTTGGAGAAAATCCGGCGTTTTGTGTCGGAGAGAGGCGTTCACGGCTACTTTCGACTGAAAACCCAGGACGATCATCGCTTCATTTCCCTGGAACGCATAAATTAACAAAACTTGAACATCAATCCGGGTAAATATCTGCTTTAAGTCACTATCTATCCGGTAAATGGCGCGGCATCCAGTGCGATTTTCTGAATTTTGCCAACTTGGCAAAATTTATCACAACCCAAGCCGTGATCTGTCCCTTGTTTTTAACATCCCGTTATCACCTTTGCTCGCCTTCCTTGATCCAAGCCATTACACTTCGCTGCAACTCTGTACCGGCGCGCATCCTGGGTGGATGTCGCCGTGTCTGTGATGTCGTCCGATAAGGAAACTAGCAATGGCATTGAAAGACGCCCCTACATCCGTTCTGCTCGAAAACGTTCTCAGTCTGATCCACCAGAAATTGCCGAAAAACAGTGCCTCCCTGGTCGAATGTTTCGTTGCCAAGTTCTACGGCAACATGGCCAGCACTGATCTGCATGACCGCAATGACAGCGATCTCTATGGCGCCGCCCTCAGTCTGTGGAATGCCCTCAACCACCGTACCGGCATCGAGCCCTATATCCGGGTCTACAACCCCGAGCTGACCCGCCACGGATGGCAGTCTCCTCATACCATCGTCGAGATCATCCTGCAGGATTCCCCCTTCCTGGTGGACTCCATCCGCATGGCGCTCAAGCGTCTCAATATCACCGCCCACATGATGCTTCACCAGCCGCTGCACCTGATCCGCGGCGAAGGCGGCAAGATTGGCGCCATCCTGGATCTGGACAACACCGCAGAGCAGACCTCGGTGGAAACCGCCTTTCTCATCGAAATCGATCACCTGACCGGTGAAGAGGAGATGGACGCCCTGACTGCCGAGCTCAACTCGGTCGCGCGGGAAGTGGCCCTGGCGGTGGGAGACTGGCAGCCCATGCTGGCGCGCCTGAACGAGATCATCGAGGAGCTGCCCAAACGCAAGAACCCGGTCAGCCAGGCCGAGGTGGACTCCTGCGTCGCCTTCCTCAAATGGGTGGCCGCCCACAACTTCACCCTGATGGGTTATCGTCGCTACGACGTCAAGGCGGTGGAGGGGGATCACGAGATCCTGCCGCAGCCCGAGTCCAGCCTGGGGCTGATGAAGAACTCCATCAAGGACGAAGGCCAGCGCCTCGGCATCATGCCCGCCAGCGCCCGTCACGCGGCCCTCAGTTCCAACTTGCTGATCCTCACCAAGTCCAACAGCAAGTCCCGGGTACATCGTCCGGCCTATGTGGACTACATCGGCATCAAGCGTTTCGACGAGCACGGCAAGGTGGTGGGAGAGGATCGCTTCATCGGCCTTTATGCCTCCTCCATCTACAACACCAGTGCGACCCAGATCCCCCTCATCAGCCACCGCCTCGAGCGCATCATGGCCGCCTCCGGCTTTGAGTCGGGCTCCCATGCCTACAAGGCGTTGCTGAACGTGCTGGAAACCTACCCGCGCGACGAGCTGATCCAGGCCCGTGAAGAGGAGCTGCTGGCCACCGGTCTCGGGGTGCTGGAGATGCAGGAGCGGGACATGCTGCGCCTGTTCGTGCGCCGCGACGTCTACGGCCGCTTCTTCTCCTGCATGGTCTATGTCACCAAGGAGCGCTACAACACGGCGCTGCGGGTCAAGACCCAGCAGATTTTGCAGAAATATTTTGGCAGCAGCATCGATGTGGAGTTCAACGTCTACTTCACCGAGGGCGTGCTGGCACGGACCCACTACATAGTGCGGGTCAACAACAACAACGTGGATGTGGATGTGAACGAAGTACAGAACAACCTGATTGAAGCGGCCCGCAGCTGGGATGACCGCCTGGATTCCGTGCTGCTTTCCCACTATGGCGAGGCCCGCGGTAACGAGCTGCGCCGCCGTTTCAGCACCGCCTTCCCCCGTGCCTACAAGGAAGATGTGCTGCCGGGCTCTGCCGTCGCGGACATCATGGCCCTGGATGGATTGAGCGAGGCCGAGCCGCTTGGCATGCTGTTCTACCGCGCCCAGGAGGAGGAGAACGATCGCCGGGTACGCCTCAAGCTGTTCCACCGAAGCGAACCCATCCACCTCTCCGACGTCCTGCCCATGCTGGAAAACATGGGGCTGCGCGTCATCGGCGAGACCCCGTATCAGGTACGGACCCCCACCGGCGAGGTGTTCTGGATCCTCGATTTCTCCATGCTGTTGCGCGGTGAGCAACCGTTCGATCTGGAGCAGAGCCAGCAGCGCTTCCAGCAGGCCTTCGCCGCCATCTGGAGCAAGACCCTGGAAGATGACGGCTTCAACCGTCTGGTGCTGGGTGCCGGCCTCACCGGTCGTCAGGTATCCGTGCTGCGGGCCTATGCCAAATACATGCGCCAGACCGGCGTCTCCTTCAGCCAGTCCTATATCGAGGAGACCCTGACCCGTTATCCGGACATCGCCCAACTGCTGTTCACTCTGTTCGAACAGCGCCTGGATCCGGCCATCAAGCAGGATACCAAGGTTCAGGCCAAGCTGCACGAGGAGCTTACGGCCAAGCTGGATCAGGTCGCCAACCTGGATGACGATCGCATCATTCGCCGCTATGTGGAGATGATCGACGCCACCCTGCGCACCAACTACTACCAGCTGGACAAGGCGGGCAACATCAAGCCCTATATCTCCTTCAAGCTGGCCCCCTCCAGCATCACCGACATGCCGCTGCCGCTGCCGAAGTTCGAGATCTTCGTCTACTCCCCGCGAGTGGAAGGGGTACACCTGCGCTGGGGCAAGGTGGCCCGTGGCGGCCTGCGCTGGTCCGATCGCAAGGAGGACTTCCGCACCGAAGTGCTGGGTCTGGTGAAAGCCCAGCAGGTGAAGAACACCGTCATCGTGCCGGTGGGCGCCAAGGGCGGCTTCTATTGCAAGCAGATGCCGGCAGGCGCCCCCCGTGCCGTCATCCAGGAGGAGGGCAAGGCCTGCTACCGTCTGTTCATCCGCGGCCTGCTCGACGTGACCGACAACATCATTGGCGGCGAGGTGATCCCGCCAAAATCCGTGGTGCGTCACGACGAGGATGATTATTACCTGGTCGTGGCCGCCGACAAAGGCACTGCCACCTTCTCCGACATCGCCAACGAGATAAGCCTCGAGTACGGCCACTGGCTCGGCGATGCGTTTGCCTCCGGCGGCTCGGTCGGCTATGACCACAAGAAGATGGGCATCACCGCCCGCGGCGCCTGGGAATCGGTCAAGCGCCACTTCCGTGAGATTGGCATCAACTGCCAGACCACCGACTTCACCTGCGTGGGGATAGGTGACATGGCCGGCGACGTGTTCGGCAACGGCATGCTGCTCTCCGAGCACATCCAGCTGGTGGGCGCCTTCAACCACATGCACATCTTCGTCGACCCGACCCCGGATGCGGCCGGGAGCTTCGTCGAGCGCAAGCGCCTGTTCGAGCTGCCCGGCTCCAGCTGGGATGACTACAACCGTGAGCTCATCTCCAAGGGGGGCGGCATCTTCCTGCGCTCTGCCAAGTCCATCAAGCTGAGCCCGGAAATGCAGACCCTGCTCGGCACCGACAAGAGCGGCATGGCCCCGAACGAGCTGATCAAGGCGCTGCTCTGCCTGAACGTCGACCTGCTCTGGAACGGCGGCATCGGCACCTATGTGAAGAGCGCCCGCGAGAGCGACGCCGACGTCGGGGATCGCAGCAACGACGTGCTGCGGGTCAATGGTCGTGACCTGCGTGCCCGCATCGTGGGCGAGGGTGGCAATCTTGGCTTCACCCAGCTTGGCCGGGTGGAGTACGCGAGCCAGGGTGGTCGCATCAACACCGACTTCACCGACAACGTGGGCGGGGTGGATTGCTCCGACAACGAGGTCAACATCAAGATCCTGCTCAACCAACTGGTGGCCGCCGGGGATCTGACTCTCAAGCAGCGCAACCAGATGCTCTACGATATGACGGATGCGGTGGCCCAGGTGGTCATCACCAACGCCTATCGCCAGTCACAATCCATCTCGGTGACCGCCTTCCGTGGTGCTGAGCAGCTGAAAGAGCAGCAGCGCTTCATCCAGGGGCTGGAGCGGGAAGGCAAGCTGGACCGGGCGCTCGAGTTCCTCCCCTCCGACGAGGAGCTCTCCGAGCGGATGGCGGCAGGGCAGGGGCTGACCCGACCCGAGCTGGCGGTGCTGGTGGCTTACGGCAAGATGGTTCTCAAAGAGCAGCTCAACTGCCCGGAAGTAACCGAAGAGCCCTTCCTCGCCAACATGCTGGTCACCAGTTTCCCGACCCAGTTGCAGCAGCAATTTGGCGCTGCCCTGGCCCAGCACCCGCTGCGAGGCGAGATCATCGCGACCCGGGTGGCCAACATGCTGGTCAACGACATGGGGCTCAACTTCGCCAGCCGGATGAAGGACGAGACCGGTGCCTCGGTGGCGGAAGTGGTCTGCTGCTTCGCCATGGCCCGGGAAGTGTTCGGCCTCGGCGCCCTGTGGCGTGACATCGAAGGGTGTGACAACGGGGTGGATGCCCAGACCCAGCTCGAGCTGATGTTCTACAGCCGCCGCATCGTACGCCGCGCCACCCGCTGGTTCCTGCGCGCCCGCAACCGCAGCTGGAGCATCGGCGAGAACATCGCCTTCTTCCGCCCGGCCTTCGAGACCCTGAGTCAGCACCTTTATGAGGTAATGGACGAGAGCGAAGTGGCCGAACACAGCCAGGCGGTCGCCGCCCTGATGGAGAAACAGGTGCCGGAGGCCATCGCCCGTCGCGTGGCCCACATGAGCAGCCTCTTCTCCTGCCTGGATCTGGCGCAGATTGCCGCGGAGCACAAGACCGACATCCTGCGGGTTGCCAACGTCTACTACCGCCTGGGTGCCAAGCTGGATCTGCACTGGTTCCTCGAACAGATCAACCATCAGCCGGTGGGCAACCACTGGCAGGCGATGGCGCGGGCCTCCTTCCGCGAAGATCTGGACTGGCAGCAACGCAGCCTCACCTCCGTGGTACTGGAAGGGTGCAAAGAGCAGGGGGAATGCGCTACCATACTGGCCGACTGGATTTCGGAGCATGAGCAACTCTTGTCCCGTTGGACCCACATGTTGGCCGACTTCAAGACCACGAGCACGCACGAGTTCGCCAAGTTCTCGGTGGCCTTGCGAGAGTTGAACCTGCTCCAGTTGAATTGCCGAACCTCGGCATAACCCCAAAAGCCCCGGCCAGTTGCCGGGGCTTTTTTTAAGGAGCAAGCATGCTGTACCCACTCGCCAGGCATTTCCTGTTCAAACTCAATCCGGAGCAGGCTCACGATCTCTCCATCAAATATTTGCCCCGCCTTCTCGGTACCCCGCTTGATTGTTTCTTCCGCCATTCTCTGCCCAAACGCCCCGTCACCGTCATGGGGCTTAATTTTGCCAATCCGGTGGGGTTGGCCGCCGGTCTGGATAAAGACGGGGAGTGCATCGATGCCTTCGGCGCCATGGGGTTCGGTTTCATCGAGGTCGGTACCGTGACCCCCAGACCCCAGAGCGGCAATGACAAGCCTCGTCTCTTCCGGGTGATCCCGGCCGAGGGGATCATCAATCGCATGGGATTCAACAACAAGGGAGTCGATCACCTAGTGGCCAAGGTGAAAGAGGCCAAATATCAGGGAGTGATCGGCATCAATATCGGCAAGAACAAGGACACCCCCATCGAGCAGGGCAAGGATGATTACCTTCTCTGCATGGACAAGGTGTATGACCACGCCGGTTATATTGCGGTCAATATTTCCTCGCCAAACACCCCGGGTCTGCGTCAATTGCAATATGGCGATGCACTGGATGAACTGCTGGCCGCATTGAAACAGCGTCAACAGGAGCTGGCCGAGAAATATAAAAAGTATGTGCCGCTGGCCGTGAAAATTGCCCCGGATCTGTCACTCGATGAAATAGATCAGGTAGCCGCCTCTTTGATCAAGAACCATATTGACGGTGTCATCGCCACCAATACCACTCTGGAGCGGGAGATGATATATGACATGCCCCATGCCGCAGAGGCTGGCGGGCTCAGCGGTCGTCCGCTCCAGCACAAGAGCACCGAGGTGATTCGCCACCTGGCCAAGGCCCTCGACGGCGCCCTGCCCATTATCGGTGTGGGTGGTATCGACAGCGCCATGGCGGCTCGGGAAAAACTGGCAGCGGGTGCCAGTCTTGTCCAGATTTACAGCGGCTTTATTTATAAAGGGCCGAGTCTGGTCAAAGAGATCGTTACCCATATTTAAAAAATAACCGGTTGCCCTTATTTAACGTTGCTCAAATTCTCGACATGGAATAAAGTCGAGGGACGGCTTAGATAAGGGCACCACCATGTGTATTCAACCCAATGACAATTGGCAGTGGCATTATGACGCTCAGGATGATCGCCTGATGCTGGATTTGTCCGATCGCATGATATTTGCCACCGAATATAAAGGTCGACAACTTGTTCCCTGTTCTTTCACCACCCAGCCTTTTTGTGTGGATGATGCCGCCCTCTATTACCAGTTGATGGACAAGGCCGCTGAACTCGACTGGAGTACGCCCCACCAGGTCCAGCTGGTCCTCAATGCCATCGCCGTCAGCCGTTTTTATAAACCCCTGATGCCGCAAAGCTGGTTCTTTCATGAACAGCAGGCTCATGTTATTCCAGAGATGGGATCCCTGGTGTGGATGGATACGCCCCACGGTCGGGGGGAATTCATGGTCATCGAAGCCGGCGATCAGGCGAGCGTTTGCCTGAACCTGACCGACGAACTGGTGCTGACCAACAGCAAGACGCTGCCGCGCTTTGCCGTGATCAAGGTGATGAATAACCGGATGCAAGCCAGAGTCCGGGCACAGACACAATATCGGGAAGTGGGCTGACGATGGGGCCGTTATATGGCGACGAATAAGTCTGTTATAGGCCTGCTATATTGGTCTGATATTTAAGCGCACAGTCTCTCTCTTGTTCCATCTTAAATGCGAAAGGGGACTCCCTCCGACGTAGGTGGGAGGGGAATTTCGCCGGGGCGTCAGCCCCGCTGGT
>NZ_JAPCIQ010000066.1:0-23652 GCF_027707405.1 Aeromonas sp. QDB68
GGGAGTCACATGGAAGATCAGATCCTGGAAAACGGGAAAAGTTCCGTTCAGACCGCTATTTGTGTATAAGAGTCAGGCTGCAAGGTCTCCACCTTGTCCAAAATGGCACTCAGCTGCGATCTGACATCTGTCACTGAAGATGAGAGTGAGTCAATCAGACGTTGGTTGATATCCGTTTTTTTATCACCTTTATGGAAAAGTATTTCTGGTTTGAAATCAAACGAAGAGTTGCTGTGAAAACTTCTTGGATTTGATATTTTACATGTTCCCTGCTTATCAAACTCGAAAACCAAGTAATCAATTTCGTTGCCAGACTTGTCCACTGGATGAAATTTACCTGCCTTGCTCATTCGCTCTGTTGGAATATATATATGCTCTTGACTGCTGCCATGACCATTAAATTTATTGCTAACTTTAAAAAAAGTTTTCTCTTTAATGAAACGACTAAGTGATTCAACCTTGTAAATATCTTCCGTACAAAAAAGCTCAATGTGAATCTCTTTATCCAGCAACGTTTTTTTGAGATCGATCTCTGCCAGATTAATACCACTGTCAAAACCGCTATCCTTGACGGCTTGCTCAACGATATCGTTAACGGCAACACGATTATCTTCATGGGTCCACAAGCAGTGCCGCAATAGCAAGGCATCACTGTGATTGGTTTCGCTGCGGCCATTAAAGAGGGCTGCGGCCTTGAGCAGTTGGGTCGCCCGCTGCCAGCGGCGGTCGGAAACATAGACCTTCAGTTTGTCATATTTGGTGGCGAGTTCACTGCGGATCAGGCGAATAATGGTCAGGGTTTCCGGTGACAAACTCACCTCATGCAGTTGCTCTCGCCATTTAGCCCACTCATCGGCCTTCACAACAAGCGAGTCATCAATCCTGATAGCCGCCTCGGTCGGTTTACACGCCAGCAATCGTTCAAAATTATCAGACTGCTCAATGGGCCCGACCATCAGGCGGATGATAAAGCGATCATACAGCGCATCCAGCCCCTGATTGGCATCGGGTGTTTCATTCGACGCAGCCACCAAGGCTTTCAGTGGGGCCTGCTCGATCTGTTCGCCATTGCGAAAGGTGTGCTCATTGATAAGTGTCAGCAGGGTATTGAGGATCGCCGGGCTCGATTTCCATATCTCGTCCAGAAATGCGAAATCGGCCTGGGGCAGATAATGCTCGGTTTTACGAACATACCGATCTTCTTTGAGTGCCTTGATCGAGATGGGGCCAAAGACCTCCTCGGGGGTACTGAACCGGTTCATCAGATACTCGAAGTAGGCCGGATTGGCAAAGGCACAGGCGATGCGACGGGAGATCAGGCTTTTGGCCGTGCCGGGTGGGCCGTAAAGAAAGGTATTCTGACCACACAAGGCACCCAGCAGTGCCACCGAGATCACCTCCTCCCGCTCAAACATCCCTTCACATACCGCGTTGACCAGCCGTTCCATCCGTTGTTGTAATTTCATGTTTATCCCTAACTGACTGTTTATCTTATTTAATTTTTATGGTGATGCGATGCAACCAAGGCTCGCCATTCGCCTGGCCGTCACCCTCACTGAGGGTACGGGCCGAGCGCCTGATCAGTGCAAACAGCACTGCTTGTACTTCTTGCCGCTACCACAGGGGCAGGGCTCATTGCGCCCGACCTTGGCAGGGGCCTTGGCCGGTTTCACCGATGGCACCGCGACAGGCCCCCTGTTTGGCCCCCGTTGGGCGAGAAAATAGGCGTGCAATTTCAACGCGGCAGGGCCCACTTCGGCCACGCTCTGTTGGTATTGCGTCAGCGAGAGACGGGTCAACTGCGCCAGTTGCTCATCGCTGCCATGCAGGCGAATAAGCGCCAGCGCCTCTTGCTGTGGATGGGGGAGCGCGTGCCAGTTGCCCAATGCCACGCCGCGCAGATAACCCGCACACCACCATTTGGCGATCTCGACGGGGGGCTCCATATTGGGGGCAAGGGTAAAAATGGGCTCGAACTCGTCGTGCTGCTCGGTCAGGGCATAGGAGAGGAACGCCAACTGGATCATCACCTGTTGCATCACGCGATCTCGCTCGGCCCGATCACGCCATGCGGGCTCGACCCCGCCCCAGATGGCGGGCCACCAGCGGTCAATGGGCGGCTGCTGTGGGCTGGAGATAACGGCAGTCAGAAAGCCATCCAGCTCGGAGAGGTTGCGAACGGCATTGGGGTTGCCATATTCGCGCAAGCGCGCTTCCAGCCAGAGGTTCTCCGCCTCATCGGCGGCATCTATCGTGAGTGGATTCATCTTAAGCGGCCTCCTCGACCTTGACCCGCCGTTTGCCGGTCAGCAGTTGTTGCATCAGCGCTTTTTTCTCTTGCTTTAAGGCATCGAGCTTTTGTTGCAGGGCTGCAATTTCTTGATCGGTAGTGGAGAGCACGTCGGCTATTTTTTGTTGTTCTTCAATACAAGGAAGTCTCAGTGAAAAACCCTTAACCATCCCTGCATTAAGATTTGCTTGTGTTCCTTGTTGCCCTTGAAGCTTTATTTCATCCTTTAAAGACACTAAAAAAAAGTATAAGAATTCAAAATATAGAGATTTTTTTGGTCTTATCCCAAGAATTGCTTGAGAAGAACATAATGGCACCTTCGCTATACTGCACTCACCAATTGATGCATACATTGCATAGAGAATAGTATTTTCAGGATAAAGACGGGCAGATGAGTTTGCTAAGCCAAGTTCTGAAATATTTCTCTCAGTTGAGGATATCCATTTACCATGCTTTGTCATATCAGCTATGGAAACCCACGGGATATCTCCTCCGTAGTATTCTTCAATGCTAGATTTTGGAGTGCCACCGCTATTCATATCTGCGACAGAGTCGAGGGTGACCTTTTTCCACTCCCCACTAAACCTCACCCCATTCTTATCCAGCAGGCGTTTTTTGCCGGTGAGCAGTTGCTGCATCAGCGCCTTTTTCTGCTGCTGGCTATTGGCCAGCAGTTGCTCGGTATTGCTGATTGCCCTATCCCAAGTAGAAAGGATTTTGGCGATTTTCTTTTGTTCAGGGAGTGGGGCACAAAGAACTTTTACCTTTCTAAGTTCTTCTAATGAGATCTCCTTGAATGTACTTCCTTTGCTCAAGGCATTGATACGATTCAAAATCTTCTCAGAGGCCAGCTGATAATAGTGAAACTGGTTAGAGTGTTCGGCTGAAACGGAAATTCGTGCTGTACCCTGAGTTAAGTTAGCTTCAGGCAAACTGGCTGGAACAATCGCCGATTCACCGATATTTCCGCGTAGAGAAAATACAATATCACCGGGGTGAACAGATGAGCGTCTGTATTTGAAGTGTATTTCCTGGCTAGTTCTTTGTAGCGAGTAAGGATTAATAGTTCCTCTGACGTCTGAACTTTTAATGTAAGGTATGCCATCTGGAACGTGGGGGCCAGCTTGGACAATCCCGTATGAGATTTTTTCTTTTACAATATCCGCTAACGGCTTTGCACTCCATCCATTAGGCACCATAACCCAACTCCTCCAGATAGTTAGCCATCTCGATTTCCAGCGCGGCCAGTTGGGTTTTTAGCTGCTCCCGCTCGGCCCGCACCGCCAGCAGATCGATCTCGGCTTCCTCCTCGAAGGTATCCACATAACGGGGGATATTGAGGTTGTAGTCGTTCTCTTTAATTTCTTTGAGCGAGGCAAGATAGGCGTATTTATCGACATTGCCGCCGTTGCGATAGGTGGCAACGATCTTGGCGATATTGTCCGCGCTTAACAGGTTCTGGTTTTTACCCGCCTTGAATTCGCGGCTGGCGTCGATAAACAGCACATTGTCGTCCACCTTCTGCTTTTTAAAGATGAGGATCGCGGCCGGGATGCCGGTGCCATAGAAGAGCTTCTCTGGCAGGCCGATCACCGCATCGAGCAGGTTCTCGTCGATCAGCTGCTGACGGATCTTGCCCTCGCTGGAACCCCGGAACAGCACGCCGTGAGGCACCACGACCCCCATGCGGCCGCTCTTAGGCTTAAGGGTCTCAATCATATGGAGGATAAAGGCGTAATCCCCCTTGGTCTTGGGCGGCAGTCCGCGCTTGAAGCGACCGAACTTATCGTTCCCCGCTTCCTCATAACCCCATTTATCCAGCGAAAAGGGCGGGTTGGCGGTCACGATATCAAAGCGCATCAGATCGCCGTTTTTATCCAGCAGCTTGGGGTTGCGGATGGTGTCGCCCCACTCGATCTTGTGGTTGTCTTCCCCGTGCAGGAACATGTTCATCTTGGCCAGCGACCAGGTAGAGCCGATGGCCTCCTGCCCATAGAGGGCGTAGTGCTTCTCGCCATGGTTTGCCACCACCTTGCGGCCGCACTTCATCAAGAGTGACCCCGAGCCACAGGCCGGATCGCAGATGGTGTCGCCCGGCATCGGCTCCAGCAGCTCGGCGATAAGATCGGAGACTTCGGGTGGGGTATAGAACTCCCCCGCCTTCTGGCCGCCGCTGGCAGCGAAGTTTTTGATGAGATACTCGTAGGCGTTGCCGATCACATCCAGAGTGCCGACCCGACTCGGTTTGAGGTTGAGCTCATCCTTGGCAAAATCTTCCATCAGGTGGCGCAGTATGGTGTTCTTCTGCTTCTCTTCGCCGAGTCGGTCGGTGTTGAAGCTGATGTCCTGAAACACGCTCTTGCCCGCGTCTTTGAGCTTGGTGCCGTTGGCCTCTTCGATGGCGTGCAACGCCTGATCGATCCGCTCGCCGTTGCCCGGTTCAAAGCGACGCTCGAACAGGCTGTAGAAACTGGCCTGTTTGGGCAGCACGAAGCGCTCGTTTTTGAGCATCTCTTCAATGAGCTCCGGCTCATCACCATATTCGGCCCTGTAGCCATCGTAGTGATCCTGCCAGACATCGGAGATGTATTTCAGGAACAGCATGGTGAGCACGAAATCTTTATAGGTATCAGGGCTGACAGTGCCGCGAAAGGTATCACAGGCAGACCAGAGGGCCTTGTTGATATCGTCCTGGTTTATCGAGGTAGTCATAAGTCACAATTCCTTGGGTATTTCTTGGAAAAATGGGCTGCTCAGCGAAACTATTTCGCTGGCTGATCGGATTGTTCGAGCAGGCTGGCAGCGATGGCCTGCATCATCTGCTCGCCGTTACGTTGCAGTTGTTGCATCAGGCTCCGTTCTTCACGCATGCTGTGGGCCAGCTTCATGATGGCAGCCTGTCTCGCAAGAGATGGGATACCGATAGGGGCCTCCTCCAACACCTGACGGCGAATACTTTTTGCCGCGCTGCCTTCGGAGTGAAGCTCGAAGTAGCGCTGGCAAGGGGACTGATTGAGCTGCCAGGCCAGAAATTCGGGACTGAGCGCCTCGCTATGCAACCGCACCACATAGAAGTGAGGGGCGGCTACGGCGGGCAATGATGCAAGCCCGGTATCGACCAGCACGGCATAGTTAGTGCTGCCACGGGCCGCCACCAGGATATCGCCGGTTTGCAGCCAATCAGGCTCCTTCTTGCTGGTAGGCTCAGAACGAAGGCAGGCAGACCAGTCAACCCCCCCTTCTGGCGAGGCATCTCTCATCTGCACCACGGCCATGCTGCCGGAATCGATCTCCGGGATCTTGCCGCGATAGGGGTGCCCAGCACTGATGGTGGCAATTTGGTTCAGCTTCACAAAAATCTCTTCATCGTTAATGATGCAGTTGCAGTGTGTCGCATATGACACTACTGAGTCAATATCAACGCCCATTATTTTTGCATCAATGTGAATGATGCTTTTATGTGTACCATTGACAAGAGGTAGACCATGACCTGCTTGAAAGATCCAACCGAGATCATTTTTGTAATTTAATTACAGATATTCACCGCACAAAATAAAAAGGCCCTGCTGTTGCAGGGCCGTTGAGTTTCCAACTGCAATATCACGGTTTCCAACTTAATTGTCCGTGATCAACAACGCAGTGAATTGCCACAACCTATGTGGTTGACATTTAATTAAATTTCTATATAAAAGTACAATAAGTCTCATACAATTACCTGAGACAACTACATAGCTTTTATTGCAATAAAACATTGCGTAAGTTATTGAAATTGAAGGTTATATTTGTGCTGAAATGTACGAGAACGAGGGTTCGAATCCCTCCCTCACCGCCAAATAAAACAAAAGGCCCCGTCGCAAGACGGGGCCTTTTGTTTTTCCGGTAACCGGCAATCTGGTCTCTACCCGGTATCGACAGGCGGGTGGACTAGCCCGCTTGGACAGCCGAAGGCTGCCCGCAGGGCGAGCGCCAGGGATGGCGCGAGTCAATCCCGACCCAGCACCAAAATTAGAAAAACCGA
The DNA here is from genome assembly GCF_027707405.1 of Aeromonas sp. QDB68. NCBI lineage: Bacteria > Pseudomonadati > Pseudomonadota > Gammaproteobacteria > Aeromonadales > Aeromonadaceae > Aeromonas > Aeromonas sp. QDB68. Next base: position 6,309 of record NZ_JAPCIQ010000066.1, read on the forward strand.
CCTCAGGGTCGGTTTTTTGCTTTCTGAGCCAGCCATACACTGAATCGCCCCTACTTTCCTAGACACCTCAAGAGCCTCAAACTGAGGTCAATCAGGAGGTGTTATGAGCAAGCAGCAACGTTACACAGAAGAATTCAAACTGGCAGCCGTCAAGCAGGTGACTGAGCGCAATTACCCAGTAGCAGAGGTCGCTGAACGACTTGGTATTTCCAGCCACAGTCTTTATGTCTGGATCAAACGCTACAGCCAACCCGAAGCGCAGCAACAGGATGACTCCAGCCAGCAAGCCGAAATTCGGCGCCTCAAGGCTGAACTGCGTCGCGTCACCGATGAGCGAGATATCTTAAAAAAGGCCGCCGCGTACTTTGCCAAGCTGTCAGGGTAAGGTACGCCTTCATCCGGGAGCACGCGTCCGCACATCCCATCCGCAGACTGTGTCGGATGATGAATGTCCACCCGAGCGGTTATTACGCCTGGCAGCACCAGCCTTTATCTGCCCGAGCCCTGGAAGACCAACGCCTTCTTGGCCAGATCAAGCAATGTTGGCTAGAAAGCGGGGGCATCTATGGTTATCGCAAGATCCGGGATGACCTGCGAGAAATGGGCGAGACCTGTGGGAAACACCGGGTGGCGCGATTAATGCGTCATGAAGGTTTACGTTCACAAACCGGTTATCGCCGCCGTCCCGGTCATTATGGTGGCCGGCCAACGGTGGTTGCACCGAACCATCTTGAACGCCAGTTCGATGTGACTGAGCCAAATAAGGTCTGGGTAACAGACATCACTTATATCCGAACCCATGAAGGTTGGCTCTATCTGGCCGCGGTATTGGATTTGTTCTCACGACAAGTCATTGGTTGGTCAATGGGGCCACGTATCGACCGAGAGCTGGCTATCAGCGCGTTACTGATGGCGGTGTGGCGACGGCGACCGGAGCAGGAAGTGCTGGTTCATTCCGACCAAGGGAGCCAGTTTAGCAGCTATGACTGGCAGGATTTTTTGCGGGATCATCGGCTTAAGGCCAGCATGAGCAGACGTGGCAATTGTCATGATAACGCGGTGGCGGAGAGTTTCTTCCAGCTCCTAAAACGCGAGCGGATCCGACGTAAAACCTATGCGGATCGCGAGGAAGCCCGGCAGGATGTGTTCGATTACATTGAAATGTTTTACAACCCCAAGCGCCGGCACAGTTTCAACAATGGGCTATCGCCAGTAGAGTGTGAAAAGCAATATTTCGAGCGGCTCGAAAGTGTCTAGAGAAGCCGGGGCGATTCAGAGCGCCCTGGCAGCCGTGTTATCAATCTTTTTATCCATAACACGAGGGATCAGACCTGGACTTGCGCTGGGTCATGGCATGAGGAGGGCTTGTCTTGAGCGGGGCAGAAAACCCCATTTTTGTGACGGCGGTCTGGATTGCGTCCTGAGCAGGGCGCCGAGCGCCAGAGGATGGGGTGGGGGCGTTGCGCCAAAAAGCGGACGGCGCAGAAACAAAAAGACCGGCCAGTGGCCGGTCCAAACAGACAGCGTGCTGCTGTCTCATCAGGCTGATCCCAGCCTGGAGGGGAATAATGGGGTGGCTGATGGGGCTCGAACCCACGACAACCGGAATCACAATCCGGGACTCTACCAACTGAGCTACAGCCACCACTGAAATCTGCCTTCGATACAGCAATCAAACTCATGTGTATCGATGGCGCGCCCTGCAGGATTCGAACCTGCGACCCACGGCTTAGAAGGCCGTACCTGTTAATATAGTTAAAATGTCATCAGGATACGTCAAGCACCAAATTAATATAGAGCTTTAAAATCAATGCTTTATTGCCATTATGTCGTTCTAGGTTAGCTGAGGAAATTTGATGTTGCCAAAATTGGCACTTCAGGTCTCTGCATTTTTAGGGAAGGTGCGAATAAGTCATATGGCACGAGAGCATTTACTGGTAACCCATTGATATTAAATGACTAAAATTTTCATTTTTTGTTCTTGGGATACTTGTTCGCACTTTCCTTAGTTGTTTTTTTGATCTAAAATGGATCATTCACTCGCTCGTACGCAAAAAAATGAGCCTCGATAGAGGCTCACCTGGGGCGATGCAAGAGGCATTTGTCACATTGGTTAATTATCGTTTTAAGCGTTGAGCTCTCGAACTGAGTCCACCCAAAATTGAATCTGCAATCTCAGTGGGAAATGTATCAGGCAATTGCTGACGAACGATTGATATTACCTCATCCAGATTATCCGTCAGCTCGCTGATGATTTTTTCCATCTGCACTTGTTCAAAACCAATCGTCTTGGCCGTTTGATAAAAATGGCGAGGAAATATCTGCTCTATCGCGTATTTTTTGCCCTTGGTTGCAGTAAGCCCCATGGCCAACTTGGCATCACGGGGATGTAATCCTTTACCACCAAATGCAGGATACATGGAAAGGATGTCGTAAAACGGTGTAAGCCGGAAACGCCCTTCAGGTTCGATAAACACCGAGAAATTCTTGGCATGGCCATCAGTGGCAGCCAGCAGCCAGAACAACACCTGAGACTTCATAAACAGGTACCGATCCTGCTCCGGCGTGGCCGATCCCAGCAGGGTCGTCATGATGTCAGCAATGCCCGGTCCACCATGGCTCTCGTACTTGCGTGCTGACGGTACATTCAACACCTGGCAGAAGTCCTCTTGGGGCAGGCGCATGATCCAACTGCGATCCGTGGCGTAGCGCCGATCGAAGCGTTCCACCGCCAGAGCCTTGACCTTGCCGACCTGCATGATGAAGCAATGGGGAACCGGAAGACCCAATGCTTTGGCGATCAGGGTGCAGAGATATTCGTTTTCTACGCTCTGGGAGAGGTCTATCGAGTAGGAGTGGCTTTCGATCTTGCCAATGGGCAGCTTGATAATGTGGGTGGTTGGGGTCGCTGCATGCGGTAAGCACCAACGGTTGTCGAGGTAGAGTAACGCGGTCTTTTCCTGAGCCCCGGCGATGGATATCCGAAAATCGTCCTCTTCCCTCACCATACCAAGCGGGATCCCTTGCTGGTAGCTGGTCAGGATCTGCTCCAGTTCGGCGTCAGAGAGCGGCTTGCACTCAATGCGCTTAACGTCTGGCACAGGTCTGCCCTGAGCCACCAGTTGCAATGCCCCCACGCTGTCCTGGCCAATGCAACTGAGCAGATCAAAGGGTTGGGTGGAATCGGCTTGATAGCGCGCCACCACCCGGTTTCTTACTTCCGGGTTATCTGGCAGCAGATTATCGAAGAAGTTATAGGCCTCATCGCCCTGGTAGCGCTGCTGGCGTAATGGCATGGAGAGCGAGATGGGGCGGCTGCCTGGCAACTTCACCCACGATTCATCGTACTGAAATTGGTGAGCACCATTGGTCGCCTTGGTAAAGGTACCTACCCGGTATCCGTTCATGTAGACCGTCAGGCTGGCCATTACCACTCCTCCTTCCAGCCAGGCGTGGCGTTTTCCGCAGGATCGGTGCGGGGCCTGATATCGAGGGAGAGTTCCAGTGCGGCGAGGATCTTGAACAAGGTCTCCAGCTTGGTTGACTCGGGATTGAGCTCGAAGCTGGACACCGTGTCCTGCCTGATCCCCACCTTGCCGGCCACTTTGCCTTGGGAGAGCTTTTGCGAAAGCCTGGCATCCTTGAGACAGGCACTAAGTTGCTTGGCGCTGGTTACTTTCATGATTTGACTTACCTGGTAGCGTAATTTCTTTTAATTTACACGCTGTGGCAGGTATATCAATATTTACCTGCTTTAGGCGGTAAATGTTTTTCACACGCTAAAGGCGGTATTTAACCTTGATCCTCAGGTATGGGTGTCGCACTTTCGATTCAAGGGGCCATTAAAACAAGGTGTAACGAGTTTCAGCAGGAGTGCACTGGGGTTGGCGCAACAAAAGCCAAGGCAGCGATGGTGCGTCGGTTGATCGTCTCTGTCAGTGAGTCCATGATTGTTGCGATCGCTTCACGGGAGCTCACAAGTTCGCACCCGCGTTCGCTTCTTTAAATACCTTCTTGAATTGATGAGCACGAAATTTTGCCAATCTAGCCGAGGTTTCTCGGGAAAATTTGCAAATGCAGTGATGGTGTCATACCAAGCAGCCACCTCCATTGAAGATCTAAACTGGACAGGTCCCCAGTGTTATCGAAAACGGGGGGGCGCAACCAACAAGGTAACTCTGACATGTTGAAACCCATTCTGGTACAGCTCCGAGAGGCCTTGGCCGAGCTGCCCTACTTCACCCATATCAACAACCAGCATGACTACGAAAGTGCGCTGGCACTGATAGATGAGCTGGTGGATGACTACGATAACAACGTCCAGCTGTTAGACCTGCTGGCGGCCAGCATTGAGCGTTGGGAAGATAATGCTGAAGAGTTTGCCGAGTTTAACCGGCGGGTGGCGGCCATCCCTGCGTCATCATCGACATGAACCACTAGGCTAACGTCTTGCCGCCGGGCGCAGCCTACCGCATGAAGTCCGAGCACGACAACAAGCTGCTGATGGATCTTCGATCCAAAAATCGGATGGTTGCACACACTCCAGGGTGGTCAAAATTGGACGCTGAAAACCCCGGATGGATGAGTCAGACAGGAATGCCGCCTGACGGCCTTTGCTTTTCAGTGGTTCGTCTCCATCGGAAGCGCCCAAGTGAATTCCCCTTTATTACTACACCGGGGCCCAGATCAGCAGGCGCTGCCAGTTCGCTCACACAATGAGGGGAGGAGGGCCATGACGCGACTAATGCTGCGATGACAATAAGGGGCATCGTAGCGTTGATCTCCAGCCCGCGCTTGATCAACGTTGACTTGCAAGAGCTGAGGGTAGTGATGGCAAGGATGGGATTCTAAATCATAGGTCCTCCAGGTTGACGCTGACGAACTCCGACCGTTTGACTCGCTCATCGACAATACGGTTCAGCTCGGCATCTTCGGCCAGTTCCAGATAGTAGGCGTAGAGCTCAGGCGGCACACAATAGAATGCTGGCTCGTTACGATAGAGGATGGCGACGGCATCGCCTTTTCCCTCTTTGATGGTCCCCATTGGATTGCGTCTGAGCTCTGTGATATTGGCAGTGGTGGCTGCCAGGCTTTGGTAACTCATGATGATGTCCTCGGCATAGAGCACCGCACTATGGAATACCTTAATAGATACTCAACTCGACGATTGTCACAGTATCAATCAGCGCCCATGTTGCGCTTTCCACGCGATAAACTCCGAGGGCCGTAAACCATAGCGTGCCAGAACACCTTCATGCAGCCTTCGCAACTCTTCAACAATCAGTGCCTGTACGGCCGATCGCTCTTGCTGCGGGACGTTCTCTGACACCGCTTGTTCAATGGTGCTGAGTGGATCAAGTTGGATCGACGTGACGACCCCACGGACAGTCTGTTTGATAAGATCCCGCCATGCTAGGCGAAGTGGGTCAGGTTCGGCGAGATCCCGCTTGATGGCAAGATATTCTTGGGTTGAACGTTCATAAGCCCACACGTACAGGTCGCGTAGCAGTTCGATGCGGGCCATTTCGTACACACCGAGGGTGGCGCGGCTGTAGGCCTGTTCTGGTACATCGAGGAAGGTGAGCGGGCAGAGGTTGCCACGAAACAGGGGGAGATTCGCGGCCAGGCGGGAAGTGCGTTTATTGATGTCGGCAAAAGGTTGTAGGTAGGGCAAGTGCACCATCATGAAAAACGATTGTTCAAACGGATCGTGGATCTGATTGGCTTTGCTCAGCACCTCGTCCAGCACCTCTTCGATTTGTTGTGCCGTGGATAACGGGCGATAGATACTTTTACTGATGTCGACAGCATGTTGGCGAATGCGCCCCTCATCGGCAGGGTTGGGTAGCAAGCTTTCCGCCAGGGCGCTGTGCAAGTTCATCAGGGTGTAGCGGTTAAATTCGGCACTGTCGATGTTTTCGACCAGTAACTCGATCGCGGTTTTATGGTTCAGGATCATCTGCGTTTCGATGGCTCCCTTACCCCGCGCGGCCTTGCCGTGCTCGATAAGTTCACGGGTGTCTAGCCTGCTATAGGTATTACCTTCCAGGTGGCTCGATGCCCATGATAAGTCGATCAACAAACGGTTCAGGATCGCTCGACTGTATGTGCCGGCAGGCTCATCGATGTCTGTGGTCTTGCCCATGTTGTGCAACTGACGGCGCAGTGATTCGGACAGGTAACAGGTTTCGTTGGGATGATATGCCTGCAAGAAATCATGCTGATAGCCCACGGGCTTGCGGGCTGGGAGGGGCTGGTCGATATAGGCAAGGATATCCAGGCTGTCGGCAGAGAGTGGGATGAACGTGGGGAAACTGTCCACCTTGGCTATCCGGGGCTCGGTATGGCTCTCGGAGTCAGCATGATAGCGGCGAGCCCGTCCTTCGCCTTGGGCTGTGATGTGGCCGCTTTCAATCAGCTTGGCTATCAGGCGCTGTGCGGTGCGTCTGGCTATGCTCGGGTGGCGGCCCAGCAGTTCAGCCAGCGTCAATCCGCTTTCGGATCCCCTGATAGTCTCTAGTAGGTCTGTGGTCGCTGACATCGTGTTTGTTGGCGCGTTTTTCATATATATGGCGCCATTTTGGCGCAGTTAACTAAACTGCGCCAGTTTTAGTGGCAAGTTTGGCGCAGTTTTGCGGTGGCTTCATAGGTTAACGTTTGGGGTTTGAAAGAGTCCTGCATCGTTGATGGTATGGTTTAGATGGGCTAGTTTAAAGGCGCAATGATACAGGGAGCCGCCTCGCCATGTCCTACGCTGCTTATCGTTCTGTTCGCCAGATCCGCCAACCGAAGGGGCTGATGGCCTCGCTGGCCTTGCCCCAGGAGCTTGTGGGGGCGCATCATCTCATTGTGGCTGGAATGGCTCCCTCCATCGTCAATGAACTGGCTGCGTTGCTGGGCTGCGACGTCAAGATAGTCTGTCAGCTGGTTGGCATTGACCGCTCGACGGTGACACGCAAGCGCACTGCGGCGGCCCTGCTGTCCCGCGCTCAGAGTGCCCGTATCTATTCATTCGTTAGTGTGATGGAGGCTGCGGAGTCGCTGTTCGAGGGGGACAGGGGGAAGGCGCTTGAGTGGTTGAACAAACCTGCCCGGGCGCTGGGAGGAAACCCTCCTGCTACTTTCCTGACGACCGCTGTCGGAGCTCAGGCAGTTATCGATCTCATCGGTCAGATTGAGCATGGCGTCGTCGTTTGATGGCGACCTATCTCGCTGAAGGCGTTACCGCTCGACAGCGGTGTCCAGCATGTGCAGGAGAAAGCCAAGTATTGTTCAATTGACGTCACCCGAGTTAGTCACATTCCCCCTTGCATATCGGCTAAATGATCCCGCTCCCTCGACGATTACCCACTTGGTGAATTGCATCTCCATTCCTGACTTCATTCACAGTACCTGCCTGCGGTAGGCCTGCCATGCGCAGGTTCAGAGGTTCGGTGTGTGGCTGAATCGGTTTATCGCTAAGGAACTGTTTGAAAACAAAATACATTTTTATGTAATGTGTTAGTAACGGGTGATACACGGGGTTTACATGAGGACGAAGGAGTCAGGGAACTATCAGATCCATCCGGCGTTAGTCGCGTTTCGCGAGGCGTGGTTGGAGTTGGGCTTCAAGACTGGGCTGCCGATTGCCGATCAATTCCATACGCTCTGGGAGTCAGCCATTATTCTCTATCGTCCCTTGTCGTCAGGCGATGATGTGGGCAGTGCGCTTATGATCGTAGGGCCATTGTTGCCAGTATTGTCTTGGCCGTCGCCAATCAAACCGCCGCCTGGGCAACGATTGATCCCCTGCGGGCTGAATGATGGTGAGGTCGAGCAGCATCTGGCCGGGGAGTGGCTGAGGTTGATGACGCTGTTAGGGGAGCCCCGTCTCATCGAATGCAGCCGACGAATTTTCAATCGCGTTCTGACAGACGAGCAGCGTCTTAACTGGTTTCAGAAGAAGCGGTTGTCTCAAGACTATTGGGCCAAGGTGTGCGGGTTGTCCCGGGAACAGCTGGCGCATGCTCAGGAGGCGCTGAGCAAGTCCCGGCAAAAAGACAAAAAGAACGGGATGGTATCGGTGCCCGAACCTAACTTCTTCTTGCAGAGGTTAGCCGATGAGTGATGACCTTTCGCAGGAGCAGGCAGTGGAGGGTCTTGACGCTGAACCCGCCCGTTCCCTTACCCGACAGCTGGTGTTTCCGGAGGCGTTGGCCGAGTGGCACCGGCAAATCCTTGAATCGTTGCAAGCATGCTGTCAGGGGATCCTGGGATTGGATCCAACACTGACCGCGTTGTTGGCCGCCGAGCTGCAGTGGATCGATTCTGTCTCATCCAAAGAGATGCTGCCCCCATCGCCACTCTCGGCCATGCAAATGCGTGAGCGGTTGAGTAAAGATCGGAGACTCAGCCAATTCTATCTCGTTGACGCCATCTTGGCGGAATTGCGTAGTGGCCATAGCCTCAACGGTGAGCTATTTGCTCAGCTCAAGTCCGTGACGATCCTGGCCGTCTTGGCGTTATCACATATCAATTTTTCTCAGGGTATTGCCGAGCGGGACCAAACGGTCGAAGAGGCGCTGCGCAACGTCAGGCTGATGGCGAACAATCAACGTGAGGTGATGATTAAGGCCCTGTCTGAGGTCGATTTTACGCAGCCGATACTGACGCTATTGCAAGCCATCAAGATCCAGAGAGAGCAATATGCCAATAACAAGCAGGTGAGCGTCAATACAGGGGCCTTGGAGGCCCTACTGAGCCGACTCTATAAGGCGCGAGCCAAAGAGATCAAAACGGGTACCCGGTCAACCGGCGAACGCCAGCGGTTCCAACTGGAGGCGCGTTATCAAGAGCAGCTCGACGAGCAGACCCAAATCCTGTTGCTACGGGAGGTTCTGCTGCAGCGCGGCAAAGTCAAACTGACCGAGTGGGAGGGTGAAGAGGAGCGAGGAACCCTCCCTGAGCAGCAGACGCTGCTGGTGTCCTCTCAGCCACAGGGGTTGATGGATATTCAGGCGAGGGTTTTGCAAAGCGCCTCGGTAGCGCTCTCCATGTCGATGCGTCATCTGCAGTTGCCGGCCAACCTTTGGATTGCCACAGCGTCACAGATCACACGCCTCGTCGATGCCTTGATGCCTCAGGCGGTCGATGAAACGGCGTTGCCGGCGCTGTCGATCCTGCTGCAACTGGTGATGGGCACGAGTAGCGAGGACTTGCACAAGCTGCCGGTCTGGCCGAGTACTGAGATTAAATTGCCTGCTCCTGGCTCTCGATTTGCCGATGACGACGGACCCTCAAAGAATGCCAGTGGTATTTGGCTGCTTCCTCATGGGGCGTATCTACAACGCTATGTAGAGGTTGCCCACAGCCGAGTGCATAGGAAATTGCACTCTTTTTTGCCAAAGAGCGACTTATTCTTGCAGCTACCTTTGCCAAAATGGGCCACTCATTTATTGGTTGGACACGGTTGGAGGACATTGAGTAGTAGCGCGCAGGTGGATTGTTTAGCGCGAGCAAATGAGCGAGCTGGCACGGCCTTGACCATGCGACAGCTGCAAAACTACCAGCGTGCTTGGTTGCAAAGAGAGGGGATTGATAGCGCCATTGCCGGTATCCTGCGTGGCAAGGCGGCTCAGCAATGTTCCCCTATGGCCTACAGTCATGTGCCACGTAAAGACGTGTTGCAGATCTGGCGCCGTTATTTGGCCTCCATGGGGATGACCGCGGTGGTGCTGGCACCGGAATTAGAACAAGGAGCTGTCGGATCACGCCTCTATCCTAGCGTTGGCGAGCTTGCTCGACTCCTAGGAAATTATCAGCAGTACCTCTGTGCACGACTCAGTGGGTCACGGCAGCAGCGTCCAACGCTGACGCAATATCATAACCTCCTCGTGCGCCACAGTTTGTTGATCCTCCATCTTTCTACTGCCGCCAGGCCCGTGACGGAGATGTACGGCAGGCGTGGCGATTACTGCCTCATCAGTCGCTTTATCCGGCTGACAGACAAAGAGGGACGATCTGTGAGCTCGGCCAGGTTGGTGCCATTGTCAGCGTTGGCAGTGCAGCAACTGCAAGCCTGGGAGCGCTATTTGACATATTTGGCATGTCAGCGTGAGCCGCTGCTGGCGCCGTTAGTGTCGGCGGCGGAGCAAGCATTGAGTGGAGCTGGAGCGCTCCTGTTCTGGGCGGTCGAGGCCAAAGATGGCAGCCTGGAAGGCACAGAAATCGTCACCCCAAATTCGATGATGAGGCAGTTCGAAAATCTGTTGCCCCTGGCGCCAAACTGGCATCGCCATTCGGTGCGCAGCCACCTGCTGGAGCAAGGCGTGGCCACCGAGTTTATCGATGCGCTGCTTGGTCATGAGGAGATGGGGACAGAGTTCACAAACCAGTACAGTAGTGCGGCGTTGAGCGATCTATTTACCCTGACGGACGTGCTGGACAAATGGCATCAAACCCTCGGGTTGAAGGTGATGGGCGAATGGACAATCCACTGATCGATTGGCGTGAACAGCTTCGAAAGGAAGATGAGCGTGCAGCGAACGTTCTTCGGTCTGGTCGGGCTATGCGTCGGGATCGTCTCAAACGTGCTCAGGTGCAAATAGAGCGTCGAGCACTGGATGCGCTGTTGCAACATTTGCCCGGCCTATTCAAGGAGCCAGCCGATGTCCGAGGGTTTGAGTATCTGTGGCCATTGGCGATGAGCACGTTGACGGGCAAGTATAGGCGACAGTCTGAATTCAAGGCTGGGCTGCGAGCCATCCTGCTTTGCCTGCAGCAGGGCAATACCAGCGGGTATTGGCAGTTGCCGTTGCCGACAATCCCCCTGACGGTGCTTCGGCGCCCGCTACCTTACACTGAAAAGTGGTTTGACAAAGCGCAGCGCTGTAGTCAAGCGCTGCTGAACTGGCATAGACAGATCGAGGCCCGCGACACTAGCCTGATCGAAGCTGAAGATTTACTGGCCGACATTCTTCATAGCGCGGTGTTTTACTGCGGTGTACACCAGACGGCGATTTTGCACGCACTGATGCTGGCCATCGCTGAGCGGCGAAGATTATGCACGAATGGCTCAGTTGTTTGGTTGCCTTTGACGTTAGAGAGCAAGGCGTTGGCCACCAATGCGCACGATAGAGCAGGGAAGGGGGTTACCGAGCTCCAGATTTTCCTAAGCCTGCCGACTCTGGGGTTGGTACAGCGCTGGTATCGTCGGCGCGGCAAAACGTTTGAGCTTGCCGTTGAGCTCGACACATTCAGCTTATGGGCCCAGAGACATCTGACTGCACCCCTGCGCGGGATCAAAGAGTTTTGCCAAGGGGCGAGTCTGGTAACCGGTGGGCAAGCCGGGGTCCGCTGGCCACAGATCCTGACTCATGTGGCATCTGGGGCGTTACACAGTGTACCGCTGCCTCATGAAAACTGGCTTTCACTGCATCATCCGACGGTTGCGGATGGTCACCAAGTGGTGTGTTTGGCGCAGGAGGCGTGTACCGGATTAGTCGATAACCTGACGGCAGGCAGTTCCAAGCGTTGGCGCTACCATGGCGAAGACCACCCTTATTCATCCTTACTGGCTCGGTTGCGAACGGTGTTGGCGGAAAAGGAGAGCGCGACTCGCAAGCAGACGAAGGCAAGCTGCCTCGCAGGACTGAACCGGTTGCGCAATGAGCAGACCCTCAGCAAGTCAGAGCAGATCCTGGTTGGGTGGCTACATCAATGCATCGCAAAGAACAAAAACAAGCCTTCGACGCTGCGCAGTTACCTTAGTCGCGGTGGTCAGCAATGGCTTGTTCGGTGCTTTGATCATGATCTCGGCTTATGGGATGGCTATCGTTTTCTGAGCTGTTATCGAGCATTGCTGGAAGAGTATGGGGGGACTTCAAATCTGGTCGTCGACCCGGCGCTCTCTGGTGCGGTTGAACGGACGGACCTGGAAAGATCCTCCTCCGCAGAGCCGGAAAGTTCCTCTTCCGAGGCGCCCGTTAGCCAAAAGAATGCTGTCAGCTACATGGCTGCACGCTTGACCAGCCTGCACAGCTATGCGGTGGCGAGTTACCACTTGGCCCCATTGCCGGAGGAGCTGGTCCCGCGCGAGCGCCAGAGGCCCCATGTGCGTGCCACCTATCTCAGTGAACCTCTCTTTCGACAGTTACTGCGTGGAATGGAGCGGATGACGCACACCTCATCGAGTTACCGAGAGTGTCTGAGCGCGTTATACATCGTGGCTTATCGTGCTGGACTGCGCTTGAGCGAGATCCAAAAGCTCAGGTTAAAAGATATCGAACGCAGTCCAGAGTGCTGGCTATATATCCGCGATACCCGGCTTGATGATGGCAAGAGTGACAGTGCCACCCGCAAGATCCCCCTGGGGGTCTTGCTGACCCCGGAAGAGCGTACTCGATTGGATGCGTACTTGTCTGGGTTATGGCCGCGAAAGGCGAAAAACGCGAACGCGCTGGCGTTTCCCTCACAGAGCGGTTGGTTGATACCGATGTCGGATGAAGAGATCAGGGGGCCGTTAACCAGTATCCTTCGGCAGGTTGGTGGGAAATACTATACATTCCATCATCTGCGGCATACGGCATTGAGCCGCCTACAACTGCTGCTACATCACGAAGCTCTGGCACTGCACAGTTTGCCAGGGTGGGCACATTTCCTGCCTTGGTCGGCCGCACAGTGTACCTCTATCTACCAGACCATCACACACTCATCCACTCAGGGGGATTATTGGGCGCTGGCCCAGTTTGCTGGCCATCAGAGCCCGGAGACGACGTTGCACTCATATTTGCATTTTACCCACTGGGTCAATGCAGCGTGTCTGTTGCAGGCCAAGTACGACTGGTCTTTGTCACTGCGACACCACTTCACCGGGCTGTCTCGTGCAAAGCTCACACAGAACGACTGGTTGGAGGGGCCCTTGACATGGCAGCGCTGCCGGGAGGCCCTGCTCCAGTCGCTTTCGCCTTATCTTCAACAGGTCTCCTGGGTCCTGATGGAGTGTGCACCTTACCCTCCCTTGGTTAAACACAAGCTGGATTTTGATGCCGCTCTGGAGCTGATCGCACGGTTCGCACGACATGAAGATATCACCGATCAACTCAATCGTTATCAACTCACACCCGCTATGGTCGATGAGTTAGTTGAAAAAATTCATTTACTTAAAGCATTTAAGACTCAGCGGGGAGCACAGCGATTGCTCTACTCAACGTCACATCATCTGAATTTGCTTCCTGGAGCCTTGCGCAGTCATAAGGAGCAAATCGAACTCCGTAAAGTGGTTAAACTGGCTCGCCAGGTCTATCGCGAGCAACGAGCGGCTTTCATCGAATGGATTGGCTATCTGCTAGTCCGAAGCAATACTCGCAACACTGGGATCCCCTTCACGGATCCACAGATGTTGCAAGCCTTCCTGAGTGTGACGGTATTACTGCTGCCAGCGACACGGATTGCGATCGAGGTACGATGTGGCGCCAAACGGAGTGAAAAAGCCCCATGGCGGGAGGTCATCTCACGCTATCGCGTGAAGAGTGAATTCATTGAAAAAAGTGGGGCTAACCGGGCACTACTGCGAATAATTCATCCTGACGAGGCGGGTATCTGTCAGCGTTCTACTGAGCGGCAGCAAAATGCTGACACGGTAAAACCAATGGCGCGCTACAGCACTCCGTTGCTACGGACAGTCGCCTATGTCGTGGCGCTGAAAGTAATGAGCATCCAAGAGCTGGTATCGCTAGGTAACAAGAAGAAAGCCGACTTTGCACGTCAAACCGCGCGTGAGCTTACAGATTGAACGTGCAACATGCTGAAATAGAATAAAATCTATTTGCTTCGCCATTTTGCCAGCTGCCTGACCACTGCGCGCTGCGCATCTGATGTGGATAGGCCCTGAAGGGGCAGGAATTGCTCTGCTTGCCGGCGCTGCTGTCGAGGGCTGAACCAGCTTTTCCCATCCTTATCCATGTTCCAAGGGCTCGAAACGGCGCATTGGAGTATTGGCAAAAAGTCATCCGTCGTTGCGTCGCGTGATAGCTGGCCACGCAACTGAGCGCGCCAGCGTTTGTGCCAAATCCGCTTGTCTTCAGCTTCAGACGTCGCTGTTGTGTAGCCAAACATGGGGGTCTTTCGTCGACTTCGGCTCATTTCTTGCCCTCATAATGCGTTTCGTTTGAGGTAGCTCGTGGCTCTTCACTTTTGCACTGCCAAGTGTGTTCGACGAAAGCGGGTTGAGGACTTGACGCTTTGTCTGCGTCCTAGCTCTCAGTTGGTAAAGATAGCTATCGTTAATCAACGAACTCATACAGATCTTCAATCTTTACATTGAGATAACGGCATAATGTTTCAATAGCATCAAGTTCTATTCTAGTCGCAGTTTCGTTGTACATGCGCGTAATTGTGCCTCTGTTGAGTCCTGTCTCTCTGGCAACATCGGCAATTTTTAGCCGTTTCTCACCCATGATCTTGGATAAATGACACTTAATCATGCTCTCTCCGTAACCAAAATAATCTCCTGAAGATTAAAATGGCTTGCAATTGTGTTTTCTTGTGTTTAAATTGTTCTGCAGGAGATCAATTTAATCTCCAAGTTAGATAAATCAGCGTTTGGAGAATGATTATGGCATACACCTACCTGACAACAGAAGAGCTCTCTGCTCGCATCAAGTTCGATCCACGTACTATCCGCAATCAGCTGAAAGACTCTGTCCTGCTCGAAGGGCTGCACTATATTCGCCCGTTTGGCGGTCGTAAGTTGTTGTTTCTCTGGGAGCCTATCGAAGAGGAAATGCTCAAGCACAGCGCAATGTTCGAGTCGTTTCAGGGCTAGGGGAGGTGGATTCTTATGGCAACAGTATATAGCCTTAACCAATTGCTTTACCTCGATTTTTGCTTCAAGGGGAAGCGCTGTCGTGAGCGCACTGGGTTACCCGATACAAGCCAAAATCGCCACAAACTGAAGCAGTATTGTGAACGATTGGAGGCACAAATCACCCTCGGGCAGTTTGATTTTTGCAAAACCTTCCCAAACAGCCCGCGTTGTGGCTACTTCACCAAACTGGCCGAGCGGGAAGCCGTGTTGCGGGCTGGGTGCCCTCTGTTGTCTGATTTTGCTGAGCAGTGGTACCAGGAAAAATCGGCCGAGTGGCGAACCTCCCAGCAGGAGACCATCCGCGACATTCTTGATTGCCATCTGCTGCCGCACTTTGGCAATCAGCCGCTGAGCGTGATCGATAAGTCTGCGATCTTGGCATTCAGGACAATGATCGCTCGTTTGCCCGGGAGAGGTGGCAAGCCGATCTCAGCCTCACGGGTCAACCACATCATGACGCCGCTTCGCATGATGTTGGCAGATGCGGCAGATCGGTTCGGTTTTGACTCGCCCTGGCGCAATATCCGAGCACTCAAGATCCCCCGTAGCAACATCATGCCCTTCAGTCTTGAAGAGATTGGTCGACTGCTGGCAGTGGTGAGGGCTGACTTTCGCCCTTATTACACCATCCGGTTTTTTACCGGGCTACGTTCGAGCGAGATCCACGGTTTAACCTGGCGCCACATCGATTTCGAGCGCCGGCAGATCCTGGTGTATCAGGCATGGGTCCGCAATGAACTGATCCCGACGAAAACCGATGGCTCCTATCGCGCGGTGCAGATGAGTGAGCAGGTTTATCAGGCATTTCTCACTCAACGCGACCGCTACGATGGCAAGGTCTCACCAGATGGGTTTGTTTTCTGCACGAAGCACGGCAGCCCGTTCGAGGATCGCAATGTGGCCAATCGGGTGTGGTACCCATTGCTGTCGTTGTTAAAGCTGGAGAAGCGCAAGCCCTATCAGACAAGGCATACCGCCGCCACGCTCTGGCTCGCGGCAGGTGAGAGCCCTGAGTGGATAGCAAAGCAACTGGGCCATAACAGCACTCAGATGTTATTCCGGGTCTATTCCCGTTACGTGCCTGATCTGTCGGGTCGGGATGGGCATGCCTTTGAGCAGATGTTGGCGGGATTCGAGCAGCAGCGGCTTGCCTCGAAGGCGCTGGCGGAAAGGTGGGATTCACAGGATGGGGAGGCGGGTCATGGTACACGTCACTGAATATGCGGATTGCGGCGAACTGATGTGGGCAACCAGACTGGCGGATAGCGAGGGCGAGTATGAGTGTTGGGAATTGTTATCGCCAAAGGCCGTCCATCGAGTCTCGGTCTCAGATAAATGCATGGCAACTATTGCGCCGTCGGGGCAGCTGGTACTGGCAATGCTGGGGATGGAGCAGCAGTCTGTCACATTGCGCAGTTGTCGCGCTCTGGAAGGCATCACAGGGGACGAGGGGCGTCAACTGTGGGAGTTTCACCTTGGTTTGGCCCTCAATGAGTCGCATGGCCAGATGATCCAGGCACTGTGGCGCTTCTATGCCATGTTACCGCCCGGCGGGTTACGGCGCTTTTCCCTCGGGATCCTACGTGACCGGCGTTTTATCACCGGGTTTTATCGAGGCAGGGCGAGCCATCACCATCATCATGACCATGTGGGTGGCTTGCTGGAGCACAGTGTAGAAGTGGCGATGACAGCCAGGATGTTGTGTCGTCAATACCGGCTTGATGGACGCACCGCCGACGTCGCCTTCCTAGGGGGATTGCTGCACGATGTGGGCAAACTCTACCTCTACTACAACGTGGAAGCCGGAGAGGGGATCTGCTCCCAGCATGAAGCCCTGAACTTCATGAAGTTGGAGCCACACCTGCAAAGTCTGATGAGCCAGGATCCCCGGGCATTTGAAGCCCTGTCGGCCTGCTTGTCCGCATCGATTGGCAAGCCGCTTATCCAGTATATGCCGGAGACTATCGTCAAGATGGCGGATCGATTATCGGCCGAAGTATTCAACTGGCGCAGGGTGTTTGCAGGATTGCCCGATTTTTACTGGTTTCGGAAATCGACCAGCGATACGCGGATTTACAAGCGGCTGGATTGATGGCGTGGTCGTGGGCTTAAACCGGTTTTAAAGAAGAGCTGGCAAGATGGCATCACCCACAACGTCCGATGGGGCTCTTGCCGGGGGTAAACAGGTTGCGTGTTGAGATAATGCGGGAGGCAATATGTTGGTAAAAGCGATAGTTCCGACGGAGCAGGTCGTAGATGTGATCTGTGATGTGTGTGGTGACAGCACGACAAAGACAATGGCACAGGAATACGGCACATTGTCAGCCCACTGGGGGTATGGCTCGGTACGGCACGATGGCGAGAGATACGAAGTGCATCTCTGTGAAGATTGTTTCTTTGAGACGCTCGCGTCTTTGCGTCAAAGCCATCTTAAATGCGAAAGGGGACTCCCTCCGACGTAGGTGGGAGGGGAATTTCGCCGGGGCGTCAGCCCCGCTG
>NZ_JAPCIQ010000067.1:0-23005 GCF_027707405.1 Aeromonas sp. QDB68
CATGCACGCATCCACGCCAGTATTCGAAGACCATAGGCTATCGCAAAGCTCTCCCTGGAGCACAACTCCCTGGCGAGCGCCTGCCTGGGCAGGTGTTCGCCAGGGACTCGCTTGGGGGAAAAACAGGCCCGATCCAGGTCGTCCAGCAGCGCCCCCATGGCGGGGTCGCGGTGACAGGGCAGCCTGGCCAGATGCAGGCAGGGGGTGTCCCAGCGCAGGACGGCCCAGGTCAGCAGGGTTTCCCTGGCCTCGTCAGGAGAGCCCGTTGCGAGGGCCCGTTGCAGGCGATAGAAAGCGCGCCAGCGCGGCCAGCGGCGCATGAATGCCCGCAGCAGGATGGCCAGGAGCACCCAATAGAGATACTGGATCCCTGGTGCGGGGGAGGCGGGAGTGGCGCTCTCCCTTGCCGTGAACACCAGAGGATGTGCGGGCAGGCGCGCCTCCTCGATGCGACCGCTCTGGGTGTTGAACCAGCGCAGGGTCTGGGGGGGCAGCACATAGCGCCCCGCCTCGTCGGCGGTCAGGGCCTGGCGCCACTGGCGCTCGAAGCGTAGCGCCCCCTCGGCCACGAATCGCTCCTGTTGCTGCTCGCCGTCCGGCTTCATGGAGAGGCCGGCGGGCAGGGGCGGGGCCGGCAAGGGGGGCAGGCGGTTGCCATCCCCCCCTTCCATCACCAGGGTGAGGGTGCGGATCACCGGCTCACCCACCCTGGCCTGGGCCGGGCTGAACTGCTGGCGCAACACCAGGCTGCTCGCCACCGGCTCCAGGGGGGCCTTGTCCACCTTGATGAAGAGGGTCGCCGCCCTGGCGGACAGCAGATCCCCCGCGTTGCCCGGCGCGGTCGCACCGGCCTGGTCCTGGGGCGGCAACCGCCCCTGAAAGCGGGGGGATTCGACGGGATGGAGCCCGGGTCCTTTGGCCTGCAGCAGCCATTTTCGCGTGAGACGCCCGGGCAGGCCGGGGCTGGTGGGAGAGTCCCAGCGGTCCTCGCCAAGGCGGCGAATGGTAAAGGCCGGGGTGATGGGCTCGCCGAGGTTGGGGGCCTCCAGGTTGGCAGGCAGCCAGAGGGTCAGCTCATAGATGAAGGGCTGGCCGGGGTAGAGATTCCCCTCATGGAGCACCCGGGCCTGCAGCTCGACCGGAGAGAATACCGGGTCTTGTGTCGGCATCAGGGTGCCGTCCAGGGAACGTGTCGGCACCGCCAGGGAGGGGGTGAGATCGGCGCCAAGGGGCAGGGAGGGCACCTGGCGCGGGCTGGTATCGAGCAGGTGCAGGGGGATCTGCCAGCGGGTCAGGCTGCGGCTCTGGGCACTGACCCGCTGGATGCTGACCCGCCCGACCGCAAACTGGCGCAGCAGCGGTTGCAGGTTGAGATCCTCATCGCGGTGCAGCCCGTCGGCTTCGATGACGAGCAGCCAGTCGCGCTCGCTCGCCCCCGGCAACAGCTCGGCCTCGACAGGGGCGGCCTGCACCCGCATGGCGCACAGGGCGAGCAGCAGCCAGCAGCCGAACCGGGGGGAGAGCAAGCGCAGTACGAGGATCACCAGGGCTCCTCCACCTTGAGCAGGGGGCGGCGCAGGGCCTCCTTGCGAAGGCGCTGCTCCAGCAGCAGCACGGGGGGCGCCGGGGGGCGGGGAGCCTCTGAGGCGCGGGCGGGGTCGGGAGTGTCGGCCTGTGCCGGGGCATTTGCCGAGGACGCCGACTGTGGCGGGTTGGCCCGCAGCAGGGCCAGGTTGTGCAAGGCATCCCTGTGCCCAGGTTCAAGGCGAAGGGCGCTCAGATAGGCCTGCTCCGCGGCGGCAAGATCCCCGAGCCAGACCAGGGCATTGCCCCTGTTGTAGTGGGCGGTGGCGCTGTTTGCCCTGCCATAGGCGGCGACGGCCCTGGCGTAATCCCCGGATCTATACCAGGCGTTGCCTTGCCAGACCGGATCCTGGAAGGCGTTGGCCGCTTCCCGATAGTGTCCCTGGCGATAAGCCTGCCAGCCTTCTTCATCTTGTCGGGAGGCCGCCTGCAGGGAAGGGGGCGCGAAGCCAATGACGAGGATCACCAGCAGCCAGTGGGCGCCGATCCGCGCCAGCAGCGCCAGGGGGAGCAAGGGGATGAGCAGCCAGGGGCCGAGATCCCGGGATTGCCCCTGCGTCAGGGCCTGGCCCATGGGCAGGGGGGCAAAGCGGGGCAGGCCGGAATCAAGCCAGGCCAGCCTGCCTCCGGTACTGGCGGCAAGGGCGGCCATGGCCTCCTCGTCGGGCGCCGGCAAGGTGTGGCCGATCGGGCTGCCGAGCTGCCAGCGCTCGGCAGCCACGCCGGGCTGCCGGGTCTCCTTGCCCCCGCTGGCCAGCAGGATGTCGAGCCGCGGGGCCGAGCCTGCCTTGCAGAACAGGTCGTTGAGGCAGGGCCAGAGGGCGGCGATGCGATCGCGCGCTGTCCCGGAGAGGCCGTCGGTCACGAGCAGCAGACGGGCGGACTGGCCCGGCGGGATCAGGGTGAGGGCCAGGGCCACGGCGCGCTCGGGGGCGCTGCCCTGGACAGGCATGATGGCCGGGCGCAGGTCCGGCAGCAGCAGGGCGATGGCCTGATGATCCCGGGTGGGAGGCATGGCGAGGTAGGCATCCCCGGCAAACAGGATGAGGGCGATGGGATGGGGCGCATCCTGCCGCGCTATGTCGGCCAGCATCTCCTGCAATCCCAGCCTCACCCGGGTTGCCCGGTCCGGCGCCAGATCCTGTGCCAGCATGGAGTCGGAGAGATCCAGCAGCCAGATATCGAGGGCCGGGCTCGGCATGGGGAGACTCTGCTGGCGCAGGGCGGGGCCCGAGAGCGCCAGGATCACCGGCAGACAAGCAAGCCAGCGCCAGGGGATGGCCCGATGGCGGCTCGGCAGCAGATAGGCCTGCATGGCCGGGGAGAGCAAGCCGGGATCGCGGCGGCGGCGCCACCCCTGCCACAGCCAGGGGATCAGGGCTAGCAACCAGAGGGGGCGCAGCAAGGTCAGCTCCATGGTGTCACCGTCATGACCAGCCTACTCATGGGATGGCCTGTGTGACAGGGGGATGTGCCAGCGGGCTGGCCAGCAGAGCAGCAGCCAGGCCAGGGCCAGTGGCCAGGGGTAGAGCTCCTGGTGGGGCCGGGAGAGGATCTGGGGCCGGGCGAGGGGCTCCAGGGTGTCGATGGCCTGGTTGATGGCGGCGAGATCGCCCCGGTTGCGGGCGCGAAAATAGCGGCCTCCTCCCAGTGTCGCCAGCTGCTGCAACAGGGCTTCATCCAGTTCGGCACTGGGGTCGGCGTCCCCTGCGGGCGCGGCGAAGGTGTCGGGGTCGGCGCCCACCCCCAGGGTATAGAGACGGATGCCGGCTTTGGCGGCGAGCCTGGCCTCGGTCAGGGGATCCGCATTGCCCGAGGTATTGCGGCCGTCCGTCACCAACAGCAGGGCGGTGGGGCGGGTGGGGTCGGCGTGCTGGCGTGCCAGCAGGATGGCTTCCCCCAGGGCCGTGGTGCGCCCCACCAGATCGAAATCGAGCTCCCTGGCCAGGGTGAGCAGGGCCCCGGTCTCCTGGGTGAGGGGGGAGAGCAGATAGGCGTGATCGGCAAAGACGACCAGGGCGATTCGATCCCCCGGGCGGGAGGCGACAAGGTTGCTTATCTGCTGGCGCACCGCGGCAAGCCTGTCCGTTTGCTCTCCGTCATCCAGCATGTCCTGGGTGCGCATGCTGTCGGAGAGATCCACCGCCAGGATGAGGTCTCGGCTGCTCTGGTAGTGAATGATCGGGGGCTCCTGCCACTGGGGGCGGCACAGGGCCAGTACCAGGGCGCACCAGCAGAGCATCATGCGCCACAAGGGCTGCCCCGCCTGGGGCCGGAGCAGGGGAAAACCTCCGTGAACGAGCTGGTTTCCTCCCTTGCGCCCCTTCATGGGAGGCAGGCCGAAGCGCACCAGCAGCGGCAGGGCGAGGGCGAGGGAAAACCAGGGCCAGGCGAGGATCATCGCGTACCCTCCGGGGAAGGGGCCCCTCGCTTGCTTGTCGGGAATCGCGGCGCGCTGACGCAGCGTCGCCCCCAGGCGAGATAGGCGAGGCGCAATCTTTTGCGCTGCGCCTCATCGGGCATTCTGCCCCCATAGAGCCAGAGCGGCCACTGGGCGGCAAACCGGGAAAAATCGCTCCCCCCCTTGCTGTCCAGCCAGGCGAGCCAAGCCTCCCCTTGCAGGGGGGCCGCCTCGGGCCAGCGGGCCATGGCCGCTTCTCGCAGGGCATCCTGCAGCCTGGGGACGAGATCGTCGGCCTGCCAGTCTATCCGATGCGCCCAGTGGCGCTGGCGCCACAGGGTGAGGGCCGTCATGGCGATCAGGCAAGCGGCGATCGCCGCGATCAGCAGCCCACCGAGGGCCATCAGGCGAGGATCCTGTGCAGGCTCGAGAGCGGGGCCTTGGTGGATGTCGCGCAGCTCGGCACGAATGGCTTGCAAGGCCTCGCTGGACGAGGGCTGGCGATATGCATCCGGTGCGGGCACGCCCTGCTCCCCCCTCAAAACAGACGGCATCCGCCCTCCTGCCACTGGCGTTGCAGGGTGGCGCCGTTGTCGAGGCGATAGAGGCGCGTCACCAGGGGCAGCAACTGCTGGCGACAGGCCTCGGCCTGTTCGTCGGCCGCCCTCTGGTAGCGGGCGCGAAAGCGGGGGTCTTCTCCCGCGAGCCAACCGCTGTGTCTGCCTGCCTGCACTGCCAGCTGCCCCTGCTCGGGCAGAGCGGCTTCCAGGGGATCGCGGATCTGCCAGTAGTGGATATCGTGGCGCAGGCGAAGGCGTTGCAACTGCTGGCAGAGTGCCTGGTCCGGTGCCTGGTGATGGCTTATCAGGGTCAATCTGGCCCCGTGGGGCAGGGTGAGTCGTGCCAGGGTCTGGGCCAGCGTCCAGGGTGGGGGGGCGCGATCCAGCCCTGCCTCGTAATGGCGGCAGAGCGCTTCCAGCAGAGGCATGAGAGAGCCGCGCTGGTGCTCTGTGTGGGGGGCTGCGCCCTGGCAGATCAAGGTATTGGCCTGTTTCTCCCCCTGCCAGAGCAGGGCGGCGGCCAGCTCGCAGCCAAGGCGGGCCTTGAGCTGGGCGCGGGAGCCAAAGTACATGGCGGGTGAGAGATCCAGCAGCAACCAGTGGGCCTGATCCTGCTCTTCCCCGTAGAGGCGGGTGTGGGGGCGGCCGAGGCGGGCGGTGACCCGCCAGTCGATGTGACGCACCTCGTCACCGGCCTGATAGAGGCGAAGCTCCCTGAAATGCAGCCCGGGCTGGCGTCCGATACGCCCCTGGGCCGCCTGATGAATGCGGGCACGTTCGCTCTGGCGCGTCCAGAGGCGCACCGCCAGCAGCCGCTCGAGGGTGAGGGCGATGTCGGGGTGATCCCGGGGCTCGGCGACGGGGGTCATGGCGACAGGGCTGCCTGTGGGGGTCGGTTCAGGGGCATGGAATGGCATCCAGCAGCAGGGTGATGAGCGCCTCGCTATCGAGGTTGTCCGCCAGCGCCTGATAACTCGGGATGAGGCGGTGGCGCAGCACGGCTGGCGCCAGTTGCTGGATGTCTTCGGGCAATACGAAGTCGCGCCCGGCGAGCCAGGCCCGGGCCCGTGCGGCTCTTGCGAGGCCGATGCTGGCCCTGGGGCTGGCACCCACCGCAATGAGGGGTTCCAACTCGGGGCACAGGCCGCTGCCGGGTCGGGTGGCGCACACCAGTTGCACCAGATAGTGCTCGAGGCGCCCCTGCATCTGTACCCCTTGAACGGCGGTGCGGGCTTCCAGCAAGTCGGACTGGCTCAGGGTGACCGGCGGCGTCGGCAGGGCGTCGCCACGGGCGTTGAGTTGAAGGATGGCCAGCTCCATGGCGGGGCTGGGGTAATCCACCAGCAGCTTGAGCAAGAAGCGATCGAGCTGGGCCTCCGGCAGGGGATAGGTCCCTTCCTGCTCGATGGGGTTCTGGGTGGCGGCGACCATGAAGAGGGAGGGCAGGCGCCAGCTCTTCTTGCCCACGGTGATCTGGTGCTCGGCCATGGCTTCCAGCAGGGCGGACTGCACCTTGGCCGGCGCCCGGTTGATCTCGTCCGCCAGCACCAGGTGGTTGAACAGGGGGCCGGGTTGAAACACGAAGCTCGCATCCTGGGGATGGAAGACCTCGCTGCCGGTGAGATCGGCAGGGAGCAGATCCGGGGTGAACTGGATACGGGCAAAGCGCCCCTCCACGGCACCGGCCAGCGCCTTGACCGCCCGGGTCTTGGCAAGACCGGGGGCCCCCTCGATCAGCACATGTCCTTCACATAACAGGGCGATCAGCAGCCCCTCGATGAGGGGGCCCTGTCCCAGGATCTGGCTGCCCAGATAGTCTCCAAGTGCTCTGAACTCGGCCGCTGCCATGCGATAAACCCGTTGTTTTTATGGAAGTTGATCTTTTTATACCCCAGTTGGCTCACAAGGGCGAGGGAGGGTGGCAAGATGGGGACAATTTAGTTTCAATCAGCCGTATGAAAGTTGTGATTGGATTGTTAAGATGTGGCGCAATGAGGTCAGACCTCTGCCTTTTTAACCCAAGGAGCCAGGATGAAACAGCCATTGAAACTGACGACTCGCCAGGGCGAACGGATAGCCGTCGTGGCGGGTCTGCGCACCCCCTTTGCCAAGCAGGCCACCGCTTTTCACGGCGTGCCTGCGGTGGATCTGGGCAAACTGGTGGTGAGCGAGATGCTCGCCCGCACCGATCTCGACCCCAAGCTCATCGACCAGCTGGTGTTCGGCCAGGTGGTGCAGATGCCGGAAGCGCCAAACATCGCCCGGGAGATCGTGCTTGGCACTGGCATGAGCGTCAGCACCGATGCCTATAGCGTGTCGCGCGCCTGCGCCACCAGTTTCCAGGCGGTGGCCAATGTCACCGAATCCATCATGGCCGGCACGGTGGACATCGCCATCGCCGGCGGTGCCGACTCCTCTTCCGTGCTGCCCATCGGGGTCAGCAAGTCTCTGGCCCGCGCCCTGGTGGATCTCAACAAGGCGCGCAACCTCCAGCAGCGTTTCAATATTCTGCGCCGTCTGCGCCTGAAGGACCTGCTGCCGGTGCCCCCGGCCGTGGCTGAGTACTCCACCGGTCTCTCCATGGGGCAGACCGCCGAGCAGATGGCCAAGACCCACCAGATCAGCCGCGAGGCGCAAGATGCGCTGGCCCACCGCTCCCACACCCTGGCGGCCGAAGCCTGGGCGCAGGGCAAATTGAATGGCGAGGTGTTCACCGCCCACGTGCCCCCCTACAAGTCGCCGCTGGAGCGGGACAACAACATCCGTGAAAGCTCGGATCTGGCGAGTTACGCCAAGCTCAAACCGGTCTTTGACCGGGCCCACGGTTCGGTGACGGCCGCCAACGCCACTCCGCTTACCGACGGCGCCGCCGCCGTGCTGATGATGCGCGAAGGGCGGGCCCGCGAGCTGGGTCTGGAGCCGCTGGGTTACATCCGCAGCTTCGCGTTTTCCGCCATCGACGTATGGCAGGACATGCTGATGGGCCCCTCCTATGCCACGCCGCTGGCGCTGGACCGTGCCGGCATCACCCTTGGGGATCTGACCCTCATCGACATGCACGAAGCCTTTGCCGCCCAGACGCTGGCCAACCTCAAGATGTTTGCAAGCGCCGAATTTGCCCGTGACAAGCTGGGCCGGGATCAGGCCATCGGCGAGGTGGACATGGAGAAGTTCAACGTGCTCGGCGGCTCTTTGGCCTTTGGTCACCCCTTTGCCGCCACCGGGGCGCGCATGATCACCCAGACCCTGCATGAACTGCGGCGCCGGGGTGGGGGATTGGGGCTCAACACCGCCTGTGCGGCGGGTGGGCTGGGTGTGGCCATGGTGCTGGAGGTGGAATGATGAGTGCCAAGACTTTTTCTCTGGATATTCGCAAAGACGGCATCGGCATCCTCACCATGGATGTGCCCGGTGAGAGCATGAACACCCTGAAGGCCTCCTTTGCGGACGAGATCCGCACTCTGCTGGCCGAGGTAAAGGGGAACGGGGATCTGATCGGCCTGGTGATCGTCTCCGGCAAGAAGGACTCCTTCGTTGCCGGGGCCGACATCGCCATGCTGGCGGCCTGCACCAGCGCCCAGGATGCCGAAGCGCTGTCCCGGGCCGGACAGGACGTGTTCGCCGAGATCGAAGCCCTGGGGATCCCGGTGATCGCCGCCATTCACGGCCCCTGCCTTGGCGGCGGGCTGGAGCTGGCGCTCGCCTGTCATGGCCGGGTGGTGACTGATCACGGTAAAACCGTGCTGGGCCTGCCGGAAGTGCAGCTCGGCCTGCTGCCGGGCTCCGGCGGTACCCAGCGCCTGCCGCGCCTCATCGGGGTGGCCAAGGCACTGGATCTGATGCTGACCGGCAAGCAGGTGCGGGCCAAACAGGCCAGGAAGCTCGGGCTGGTGGATGACATGGTGCCCCCGTCCATTTTGCTGGAGGCCGCCATCAAGCTTGCCAAGAAGGGCAAGCCGCGCCACCACCTGAAACGGGATCTGCAGGGCAAGGTGCTGGAGACCAACAAATTTGGTCGCAAGGTGCTGTTCGATCAGGCCCGCAAGGGGGTCAAGGCCAAGACCCGGGGCAACTACCCGGCGCCGGCGCGCATCATCGAGGTGGTGCGCATCGGCATGGAGGAGGGGATGCAGGCCGGCCTGCAGGCCGAGGCCCGCCACTTCGGCGAGCTGGTGATGACGCCGGAATCCGCCGCCCTGCGCTCCCTCTTCTTCGCCACCACGGAGATGAAGAAAGAGGTGAGCTATCAGGGGGCCGAGCCGCGCAAGGTGGGTCATGCCGCCGTGCTGGGGGGCGGCCTGATGGGGGGTGGTATTGCCTTCGTCACCGCCACCAAGGCGGGGGTACCGGTGCGGATCAAGGATGTGGCGAGCGCCGGCATCGGCAATGCCATGCGTTACAGCTACGACCTTCTCGCGAGGAAGCTCAAGCGTCGCCAACTGCTGCGCAGCGAGCTGGAGAAACAGATGAGCCTGCTCACCGGCACCCTGGACTATTCCGGGTTCCACCGGGTGGACATGGTGGTGGAAGCGGTATTCGAGGACATCAACCTCAAGCACCAGATGGTGCAGGACGTGGAGCGCGAGTGCGGGGAGCACACCGTGTTTGCCTCCAACACCTCCTCCCTGCCCATCCACCAGATCGCCTCGGCGGCGACGCATCCGGAGCGGGTGGTGGGGCTGCACTACTTCAGCCCGGTGGACAAGATGCCGCTCGCCGAGATCATTCCCCACGCGGGTACCAGCGCCGAGACGGTGGCCACCACCCTGGCCTTCGCCCGGGCCCAGGGCAAGACCCCCATCGTGGTGAAGGACGAGGCCGGCTTCTACGTCAACCGTATCCTGGCGCCCTACATGAACGAGGCGGCGCGCCTGGTGCTGGAAGGGGAGCCGGTGGAGGTACTGGACGGCGCTCTGCTCGACTTCGGTTTCCCGGTCGGCCCCATCACCCTGCTGGACGAGGTGGGGATCGACGTGGGGGCCAAGATCTCCCCCATCCTCGAAAAAGAGCTGGGTGGCGAGCAGTTCCAGGCCCCCAAGGCGTTTGACAAGCTGCTGGAAGACGATCGTAAGGGGCGCAAGAACGGCAAGGGCTTCTACCTCTATGGCAAGGCGGCGCCGCGCAACCGGCTCACCGGCAAGGAGGGCAAGAAGACGGTGGACGCGAGCGTCTACGACGTGCTCGGCGTCAAGCCCCAGGCCAGACTGGCCAGGCAGGAGATCGCCGAGCGCTGCGTGCTGCTGATGCTCAACGAGGCGGCCATGGCGCTCGACAGCGGCGTGGTGGCCTCGGCCCGGGACGGCGACATCGGCGCCATCTTCGGCATCGGCTTCCCGCCGTTCCTGGGCGGCCCCTTCCGCTACATGGACAGCCTCGGCATCGACTATCTGGTGGGGCGCCTCGAGCACCATCAGAAGCGCTTTGGCGACCGCTTTGCCCCCTGTGCGCGGCTCAAGGCGATGGCGGCGGAGCAGCAGCGCTTCTACGGCTGAGACGTCTGCGTGACAAACAGGCGGGGCGGCCCTGGGTCGCCCCGCCTTTTTTCTCCAAGCCAGGGGCCCCGGGGAGCGGAAAACGGGGTGACAAGGGGCTAAATTATTGATCTGGCGCAAACTGGTGCCCCATTTATTACTTTGGTGGCATAGGACTCAGGCGCGGGTTGAGGTCAAATAGCCTTATCAGGAGCGGGGACTACCCCGTCGCGAAAGGGACACCCATTTCACTGGATGAAGGACACACTATGAGTCTGCTCGAACAAACCATCTGGAACATATTGGGATACGGGGCCATGCCCTTTATCTTTCTGAGTGGCTTCGTGGCCGTGGCAGTCACCTGCTGCCTGCTGCTCAATGCCTTCGGGGTCAAGTCCGCCGAGAAGTGAGTCACTCTCGTTCATGCCGCCAAATGCCAGTCTCACGACTGGCATTTGTTTTTTGTGTCTCCTGAAGCACTTATCCCGCCCCTGATAGGGTAAAGGGAGCGCAAGACGGTCGAACCCGGCGGCCATTTTGATTACACTGACGCCCGGCATGTCCGCCCCTTTCTCTTTTATCAGGTGTTCACGACTTCTATGGCGCTCAAGGCAACCATCTTCAAGGCCCAGATCAGCTTGTCTGACATGGATCGCAATCTCTATCAGGACTTCTCCCTCACCCTGGCCCGTCACCCCTCCGAGACCGACGAGCGCATGATGATCCGCCTCGCGGCCTTCGCCTGGCATGCCGCCGAGCGACTGGAGTTCACCAAGGGGCTCTCTGCCGACGACGAACCCGAGCTCTGGCGCAAGAACTATTCCGATGAGATTGAACTCTGGATTGAGCTGGGCCAGCCGGACGAGAAGCGCCTCAAGAAGGCGTGCAACCGCTCCCGCCAGGTGGTGCTCTACCTTTACGGAGGCCGTGGCACCAGCGTCTGGTGGAAGCAGAACCACGGCAAGCTCGGTCTGCACGACAACCTGAGCGTCATCGAGCTCTCCGACAGCCAGACCCTGCCGCTGGCGGCCATGGTGGAGCGCACCATGCAGCTCACCTGCACCATCTCCGACGGTCAGCTCTGGGTCAGCAACGGCAGCCAGGAGGTCACCCTGGATCCCGTGGTGCTGATGGGACGTCCGGCCCGAGAACTGTAAAGGATCTGCCCATGTTCAGCGCCCTGCTCAATATCGTCATCCCGGTGTTTGCG
Organism: Aeromonas sp. QDB68; assembly: GCF_027707405.1. Lineage (NCBI taxonomy): Bacteria > Pseudomonadati > Pseudomonadota > Gammaproteobacteria > Aeromonadales > Aeromonadaceae > Aeromonas > Aeromonas sp. QDB68. The sequence goes on from NZ_JAPCIQ010000067.1 coordinate 11,227, forward strand.
GTGGCGGGCCTCGGCGCCCTCTATGGGCGGCTGCGACCGGGTGGCGACCTGGGTTACATCAACCGGGCCAATATCGAGCTCTTTACCCCGGCGCTGGTCTTCTCGGCCCTGGTGAAATACCCGCTGGATCTGGCGGCGCACCTGCCGCTTGTCGCGGCTGGCGCCCTGGTGATTTTGCTCCCCGGCCTGCTGCTCGCCCTGCTTCGGCTCAAGGAGATAGCGCGGGCCGCGCTGATCCTGCCCGCCATGTTTCGCAACACGGGCAACCTCGGCATTCCGCTGATGGTGCTCGCCTTTGGCGAGCAGCAGCTCGGCGCCATCGTCATCCTGTTCGTGCTCTCCAACCTGCTCCACTTCACGGTGGGCATGTTTATCCTCTCGGCCAGCAGCTCCCGCTGGGGTTGGCTGAGAAGCCCGGTGCTCTGGGCCGCCTTCGCCGGCCTGCTGGTGGCCAACCTGCATATCCCGCTGCCGGAATACCTAGTGACCAGCGCCGCCCTGCTCGGCCAGATAGCGGTGCCCCTGATGCTGTTCGCCTTGGGGGTTCGCCTGGTGGAAGGGGAGCTGGGTCATCTGGGGCTGGCCCTCAAGTGCAACCTGCTCTATCTGCTGGCGGGGGGACTCTCCCTTGGGCTCGCCGTCTGGCTGCTGCCCCTGGAGCCTGCCTGGATCCCGCTGCTGACACTCTCGGTGGCACTGCCCCCGGCGGTATTGAATTACATCCTGTGCGAGCAGTACCAGTGCCAGCCCGACAAGGTGGCCAGCATAGTGCTCGGCGGCAATGCGCTCTCGATAGTGGTGATCCCGCTGGCGGTCTGGTTGGCGCTGCATCTGGGAAATTAGATCATTTTTGCTGGAACACTGGGGACGCAAATAACTCAGAGCAGCGAAGTAATTACGGTTCAAAGCTCTGTGATCACTCACTTAGAGCAACAGGATTCACACGTCAGGTATTATGGATACTCAAAAACTTCCAATTCTTGATGCCTTGCGTGGCTTAGCAATGCTTCAGCAAGAGTTTCTTCGTCTCGCGCTTTTGGTCGCGTCGCAAGGGTCTGTAACCTTTGAAGAGGAAGAACTAATTTGTACGCTAGGTGATGGACAGAGGCGTATGAGCACGTTGTTGGCAATGTCTGCAGGTCAGTCGTTTGAAACGTTGCTTCAGATGTCAAAACTTCGCGGTATACCAGTTCGAGACGCGTATCCAGTCGCCAGATCAGCAATCGAATCCTTCGTAAATGCGAGCTATCTTTTGGCCGAATCGGACAAAGTGAGCTCACGAGCCATCCGGTACATCGACTTTGCCGCTTGGCGTCAACAGAATAGAAAATTTGGTAGCGGTGAGTTCTCTATCGAGGTTCGTTGCGACCCTGATCAGCAGGCCACGCTTGCACTGGAGTATCCCGAGTTTAGTGGTAAGGGTAACGGCATGTGGACCAACCTTGATGTGCCTAGTCGTATAAGGAGAGTGGGCGAATTAGCTGGGCGTCGTTCGGGGTCACGCCTGCTTGCAGCATATGGTCTGATTTATTCTCTTTCATCCGAGATCATTCACGGCTCTCCTTTTGGTGCCAGCTACTTCTACTCGGCGCATTTGAAGGGCGAGGAGTCTACTGAGGCATTTGAAGGCGCAACCGTGCGCCATTTGGAAGAGATTTTCGTCGGCGTACTGCATGCTGGTTGTGGTTACCTTGCTGCATTTTTTGGGCAACAGAATATGCAAGGACCATTGAATGCAGAGGAAAAGATCTTTGCGAGACTATTAGAGTTGAGTGCAAAACCGTCCTCTGCATTCCCTACTGGTGAGGCGTAGGTAGTTGACATCTGCGCAGCGCAATATACACCAGTCGAACCTGAGCCAAATGTTGCATAGATCGATGAACTCAAAAGTTAGGTATCTAGCGTCAGCCTGCTCTGTCTCGGGTTTGATGGACAAGTGGGGAAGAAGGCAAAGGGGAGAATGGAGATCTAAACAGGGCGGCCTTGGCCGCCCTGTTTATTGATGGGGAGCAGGCTGAACCTGGCCATCCTTGCGCAGTTGGGTATAGAGACCAAACCCCGCCAGCAGGCCGGCGAGGGCCAGCAGCCACCAGATGGCGGTGGCGGGGCGGCTGCCCGCATCCCCCAGCATAAAGCCGATGAGCAGGTTGCCAAAGAGCGCCATGCAGCCCCCGGCGCTGGCATAGAAGCCGTAGTAGCTGCCGAGCTGCTCAGGGGGCGCGTAGCGGGGCAGCTGGGCGGCGAAGAGCGGGAAGCAGAGGATGGAGCCCAGGGAAAGCAGGGCCACCTGCGTCAACACGCCTGCCGTCGGCCAGGGTGCCAGCAGGGGCAGGGCGAGATAGCTCAGGCCCATCATGCCTATCCCCAGCCCCATGGCGAGCGGTACTCCCAGGCGGCGCTCCACCAGGCGGGAGGCTGGGAGCTGGAGCAGAACGCCGATCACCGCCGAGAGGGTGAAGACGCCGCCGAGCAGGTGGGTGGCGTCCGGCAGGCTCTGGATATGGGCGGGGAGGGCGAGGTAGAGCTGGTGGAACAGGATCTGGTAGCTGCCTGCCAGCAGGGTGAACCCCATGAAGGGGCGCTGGCGCACTATCTCCCCCCATTGGCGCAAGATGGCGCCACGGGGGCTCGGGTTGCTCACCGGGCGTTTAGGCAGCACCCGGTATTGCAGCACTCCGAGCAGGGCGAAGAGGCTCGCCGCCAGGATCCCCGTCAGGGTATAGCTCTGCTGGGTCAAGGTGAGGCCGACCAGGGGGCCGAGCAGCATGCCCGCCTCGCTGGCCAGATTGTGCAGGGCGAAGGCGCGCTGACGCTGGCTCGGGTTGTGGCATTCGCTGGCAAGGTAGGCCTGGGCGCAGGGGGTGAACAGAGCCCCCGCAAAGCCGGTGAGGGCGGCGGCCAGCAGCAGGATGGGCAGGGACTCGGCCCAGCCCAGCAGCACGAAGCCTAAAGATCGTACCAGGCAGCCCCAGACGATGGCGGGATGGTAGCCGATGCGATCCCCAAGGGTGCCGCCCAGCAGGAAGAGCCCCTGCTGGCTGAAGACCCGCATCCCCATGACGAGGCCACAGGCCCAGCCGGCCAGGCCGAGCCCGCTGCCCATGTGCTGGGCGAGGAAGGGCATCATCATGTAGAAGCCGAGGTTGAAGGCGAGCCCATTGGTGATGAGCAGGCGGGCGGCCGGGCTCATGCCCTGCCAGTCCCGCCAGTAGGAGGCGCCGTTCATGGTCGCCTCCCGCCAGTGCGTGGGGAGGTGGTCGCCGGGGTGGCGCAGGACTGTGTCATGATGTCTTTCGCAGGGTTCTGAGGAAGGGGATGCCGTGCTGATCGTGGCTTATCTCCACCGGCACCTGGTAGAGGCGCTCGATGAGGGCCGCGTCGAGCACCCGGGCGGGGGGGCCGAAGGCCTGCAGATCTCCCCCTGCCAGCACGATCAGCTGATCGGCAAACTGGGCGGCCAGGTTGAGATCGTGCAGCACCACCAGGGTGATCCACTGCTGCTCCCGGGTCTGCTGGCACAGGTGCTCCATCAGTTGCATCTGGTGGTGCAGGTCCAGGGCGCTGACCGGCTCGTCCAGCATCATGATGCGGGGGTCGCGCAGCAGCACCTGGGCGAAGAGCACCATCTGCCGCTGGCCGCCGCTCAAAGAGTAGAGGGGGCGATCCGCCAGATGGGCGATGCCAAGCGCCTGCAGGGCACGGCCGGCGGCCAGGATGTCCTCGTCCGCGAGGCGCATGGAGAGGCTGTCGAGGCGCCCCAGCACCACCACCTCGATGACGCTGAGATCCAGCTCCAGCTGGATGTTCTGGGGCATGTAGCCAAACTGCTGGCGCCACCTGGCCTGCGTCATCTGGCGGGCACTCTGGTCCCCGAGGCGAATGTCGCCACTGTCCGGGGTCAGTTCACCAAAGAGGGTGCGCATCAAGGAGGTCTTGCCGGTCCCGTTCGGGCCGATGATCACATGGACCTGACCCGGATGCAGAGTGAGGCTGAGATCCCGCAGCAAGGTCTGCTGGCCGAGGGAGAGGGAGAGTCGGGATATTTCAAGCACGTTTACGCCCCCTGCCGAGGATCAACCAGATGAAGAAGGGCACGCCAATGAGTGCGGTGACGATGCCGATGGGGAAGAGGGCCCCCGGAATGATGGACTTGGAGAGCACCGAGGCCGCCGAGAGCATGCAGGCCCCGCACAGGGCGGAGAGGGGGATCAAAAAGCGCTGATCTTCCCCCACCAGCATGCGGGCGATATGGGGGGCCACCAGGCCGACGAAGCCGACGAAGCTGGTGGCGGTGGCGGTGAGCAGGGCGACCAGCACCAGGGTCTTCATGCGCAGCCTGTCGACGTTGACTCCGAGGCTGCGGGCACGGGCTTCCCCGAGGCGCAGGCTGGTGAGGGCCCAGGCATCCCGGTAGATGAGCAGGGTGCAGATCAGGGTGACGACGGCGGTGATGATCAGGGAGTCCCAAGTGGTGCGCATCAGGCTGCCAAACAGCCAGAACAGGATCTGCTGGTTGAGCTCGGGGGAGGAGAGGAACTGCAGCAGGGAGAGCAGGGACTGGAACAGGAACAGCAGGGCGATGCCCGCCAGGATCAGGGTCTGGCTGCTGACATGGCGCATCATGGCCAGCCCAAACAGCAGGCAGGCGGCAAACATGCACACAATGAAGGCGCCGGCCGGGATGGCCACTAGGGGGGAGAGCCCGAGGCCGCCGGTGTAGAGGGCGAGCGCCGCGCCCAGGCCCGCCGCCGCCGCGAGCCCCAGGGTGTAGGGACTGGCGAGGGGGTTGTCCAGCAGGGTCTGCATCTGCACGCCGCCAAGGCCGAGGGAGGCGCCGACCACCAGGGCCATGAGGGCGATAGGCAAGCGCATGTCGTGGACGATGGTGCGGGTCATGGGATCGGCCTGGGCGGGGGAAACCAGGGCATCGATCACGTCGTGCAGGGCCAACAGGGAGGGGCCGGTGGCGATGTCGAGCACCAGGGTAATGCACAGGACCAGGGTGAGCAGCAGGAGCCAGTGCCAGCGACGGCGCTCCCGTTGCCGCTGCCGGGCGAGGGTCTGCTGCAGGGCAGCCAAATCATTCATGATGTCAATCCTGAAACGGGCGCCGCAAGAGGCGCCCACACAATCCAAGAGGGTTGCTGAAGAGGGCGTGGCCGAGGTGGGCCGCACCCGAATTGCCGGGGTTAGCTTGCGTCATCCTGCTTGATGCCCAGCATGAAGGTGCCCTGGGGACGGATGGGCAGGTAGTGCTGGTAGAACGCCTGATAGGTGGCCAGGGGAGCGAGATCCTGGAAAAGGTCCGGATAGAGGGCCTTAGCCATGAACTCGATGAGGGCGGCATCCATGATGCTGCGGGTGGCGCCGTGATAGACCGCGTAGAGGCGACCCTCCTTCACCGCAGGCAGCTCGCTCCAGCCCGGACGGGCAGCAAAGCCTTGCAGACGCTGGCGCACGGTCTCTGCCGACACATCCTGGCCCACCTGCATGGCGACGGCACTGCTCACGCTCTCGTAGCCCGCCATCAGGATCACCTCGGGCTTGCTCGCCAGCAGTTGTTCCGGGTGGATGGGGCCCCAGCGATCGACGAAGGGGGCGGCCACGTTGTCGCCACCGGCCAGCAGGGCCATGGCGCCCCACATGTCCTTGCCATAGGTGTAGCTGTACTCGGCCGGACCCTTGTCACCCAGCTCGATGTAGACCCGGGGCGGCGTGCGCTTCGCGGCGGCGATGCGGGAGGTGATGGTGTCAATCTTGGCCTTGTACTCGTCGGCCATCTTCCGGGCGCGGGCCTCCTGGCCGGTCAGCTTGCCAAGCAGCAGGGTGCTCGCCATGTGCTGTGTCAGGGTCTGGGCGTTGTAGTCGATGACCACCACCGGGATCCCCGCCTGCTCAAGGCGTGGCAGGTCGGCGGCCAGGGCCTCATATTGCCACTTCGCCAGGATCACCAGGTCGGGCTTGACCGCCAGGGTCTTCTCGATGGAGAAGCTCTGATCCTGTACGTTGCCAAGGTCGGGGACCTTGGCCAGTTGTGGCTGGCTGGCCACGTAGAGAGACCAGATGGCGGGACGGGACTTCATGAACCAGCCCAGGGACATGCCCACCAGGCGTTCGGCCCCGCCTTCACCGGCCACCGCCAGGTAATCTTCGGGATAGAAACCGAGCACGATGCGGCTTGCCGGAAGGCTGAGGGAGACCTTGCGGCCCATCACATCTTCCACTTCAACGGGGGGGGCGGCCTGCGCCATCCAGCTCACCAGGACGAGCTGGCCGAGCAGCAGCAACTTTGCCAGGGGGTGACGAAACATCTTGTAGCACCTCGAGAATAGAGACGGTCAAAAAAGAAAGTGAGAACTATTGCCATTCGCGAGCGCAAAAGCAACAAACGTTTGTGTCATCCCCTCTCTTGTTATTTCTGTCATTACTGAAACCGGTTCCACAAGAGCACCAGGAGAGAGTCTCATCCCGCGGTTTTCTGCCTTCTCGGGCCACGAAGGGGGTGGCGCCCGGTATGGCACCCATGGATTTGCCCATGATTCGGAGTCTGTGAGTGGCGCTGTTCACGAAATGGTACCGGGCAGAGGCCGCCGTAGTGTTCCCCCCGTCTGCCCCGGAGCCGATGTCGCTCCCTGACGGAGGCAGCCAGCAGGGGCTGGGGGGCGACAACTTCCTGCGCAGCGATGGCAGACACTGCCCATTCGGGTATTGCCCGTCACCTTGGCGCAACATTTTGTTGTCATTGTTAGCCAGCTCGCAGCAGCCCCGGCGTCGACGGGGCAGAGTGGGCGCGCAGTTTCGGCCGGGGGCTGACATGCCTCCCGCTGATGGCTGCATCCAAGGTGCTGCGGCCCGCCTTGTGCGGGGCGCCAATAACATGATCTGCAAATAAAAAAGGAAACTGACCATGTCAGGAAGACACTCTCTGGTGGCGCTGGCCGTCGGGCTGGCGCTCGCTGGACAGGCACAGGCACAACTGCTCATCACCGAATACCTGGAAGGGTCCGGCAACAACAAGGCGGTGGAGCTGAGCAACCTCGGCAGCGACGCCGTCGATCTCTCACAATACCGGCTGGCCCTCTACGCCAACGGCAAACCCATCAGCGAATCCCCCACCAACAGCCTGGCGCTGCAAGGCACCCTGGCCCCGGGCGCCAGTCTGGTGCTGGCCAACCCCTCCGCAAATGCCGAGATCCTGGCCAAGGCCAATCAGACCAGCGGCAACCTGGTGTTCAACGGCGACGATGCCCTGGTGCTCTATCGCGGCAGCGAGATAATCGACAGCTTCGGCCAGGTAGGGGTGGATCCGGGCACGTCCTGGGTCTCCGGCAACGTTTCGACCCTGGACATGACCCTGCGCCGCAAGGCCACCGTCACCATGGGCCGCACTGATGCGACGTCGCCTTTTGATCCGGCGCAGGAATACGTGGCCGCCCCGAAAGATGACGCCAGTGGCCTGGGTTGCAGTGGCGATGGTCCCTGCGATGGCACCCAGCCGCCCGCCTTCGTCTGCCCGGTGGATCAGTTGGTGCCGGTGCCCGCCATTCAGGGCCCCGGCACCAGCAGCCCCCTGGTGCCAGCCGGCAAGTTCGAATCGGAACAGGCTTACGCCACCCGCGGCGTGGTGACCCAGGTAGTGAGCGGCCTCTACAAGGGCTTCTTCATTCAGGACGAGCAGGGGGACGGGAATGCGGCTACCTCCGACGGCCTCTTCGTCTACACCACCAAGGCCAACGCTGCCGTCGTGCCGGGGGCCGAGGTGTGTGTGTCTGGCAAGGTGAAGGAGTATTTCAACCAGACCCAGATCAACGCAGACGAGCTGGTGGTGACCCGGCCGCAAGGGGCCATCCCGGCTGCGGTGGATCTGCTGCCGGTGGCGGGCGAGAGCCTGAGCCAGCTGCTGGAGCGTCACGAGGGGATGCAGGTACGGCTGGTGCCCGGTTCCAGCCTGGTGGTGACCCGCAACTTCAGCTTCGATTACGACGGCAAGCGCAACAACCTGGTGCTCTCTTATGGCGCGCCGCTCATCAAGTCGACCCAGAAATTTGCCGCCATGAGCCAGGAGGCGAGCGACTGGGCCCTTCGCAACCAGCAGAACCAGCTGGTGGTGGAGACCGACGCCAAGGCGCCGGACGGTGTGCTGCCCTGGTTCCCCGGCTTCAACGCCGAGGACGGTTACCTGCGCATCGGCGACAAGCTCAACGGGCTGGAGGGGGCGCTTGGTTACTCCTACAACCTGTTCAGGCTGGTGGCCAGCAATCGCATCGACGCGAGCCAGATAGATCACAGTGGCTGGGATCGGGTGGAAACCCCCGAGCTCGCCGAGGCGGGGGATCTGCGGGTCGCGAGCTTCAACGTGCTCAACTTCTTCACCACGGTCGTGGGCGGGGATGCCAACCCCACCGGCAGCAACCGGGGCGCCCTGACGGTGGCGGAGTTCGAGTTGCAGCGCACCAAGATAGTCAGCGCCATCACCCGCCTCAATGCCGACGTGGTGGGGCTGATGGAGATCGAGAACAACGGCTATGGCGACAACTCCGCCATCGCCAATCTGGTTACGGCCCTCAACGCCGCCCAGCCGGACGAGGCGGATCACTACCGCTGGATTGCCTCGCCGGATGGCAAGCCCATTGGCACCGACGCCATCACGGTGGGGCTCATCTACCGACCCGCCAAAGTGACCCCGGAGGGGGCCGCCAGCCTTATCGCGCTGCCGGTGCAGCAGGCCGAGGCGGTGGACGCCAGCGGCAAACCGGTGACCATCAATCAGGGGATGCGCGAGTCGCTGGTGCAGCGTTTCAGCTCGCCCAAGGGGGATGCGCCCCTGACCCTGGTGGTCAACCACCTCAAGTCCAAGGGCTCCGCCTGCTTCGAGGATTACCCCGACTACGCCAGCGCCGATCCGCTGGATGGCCAGGGCCACTGCAACGCGCTGCGGGTCTCCGCCGCCAAGGTGCTGGGGGAGCACCTCAAGGATCTGGCCGGGGATCTGCTGCTTATCGGCGACATGAACGCCTATGGCATGGAGGATCCCATCCGGGTGCTGACCGACTATGATCCGGCCGCCCAGGCGCGCCAGATCATGAGCGCCTCCTTCACCACTCTGGCGGGTCAGCCCTTCGAGGAGAGCGGCAGCGCCCTTGGCAAGGGGTATGGTCTGGTGAACCTCAATACCCGCTTCCATGGCACCGACACCTACTCCTACAGCTACGAAGGGGAGCTCGGCAACCTGGATCACGCCCTGGCAAACCCGAGCCTCGCGGCCAAGGTGATCGGCATCGAGGATTGGCACATCAACTCCGCCGAGAGCAACTTCTTCGAGTACGGCACTAAGTACAGCGGTCAGCTGGCGAAATCCGAAGGGCCCTTCAGCGCCTCGGATCACGATCCGGTGCTGGTGGCCATCCAGTATCCGCAGCCACCCGCCGGGGTATTGAGTCTCGAGAGCGCCGCTGCGAACGTGGAGGAGGGGAATACCTTGTCCCTGAGTGTCAGTCGCAGCGATGGCAGCCACGGGGAGGCGAGCGTCAGCTATCGCATCGTCTACGGCAGCGGGGACACAAGCGACGTGGCGCCCCTCACCGGCACCCTGCACTGGGCCGCCGGGCAGAGCGAGCCCCAGACCATCAGCATTCCGGTGAAGAGCGACACCCTGCACGAGGGGGACGAGACCTTTACCCTGGAGCTGTTTGACCCGAGCGGCGCGGCCCTGGGGGATCAGCACCAGACCCTGGTGACCATCAAGGACAAGCTGGCGCCGTCCACCATCTCGCTGGCGCGCGCCAGCATGACGGTGAACGAGGGGCAGTGGTTTGCCGAGATCCCCCTGGTGCGCAGCGGCGATCTGAGCAAGCCGGCCCGGGCCCGGGTGGCCCTTGACGGAGTCACGGCGCGCTGGGGGCTGGATTTCCTGCCCTGGTTCAGCCAGACCGTGAGCTGGGCTGCGGGCGAGGGGGGCAGCAAGTCGGTCAAGGTGCTGATCATCGATGACTGGTTTGTGGAGCCCACCGAGCAGTTCAGGGTGAGCCTCGATCGGGTGGAAGGGGGCCAGCCCGGCGCCCTGCAGCAGACCCGGGTCGACATCCAGGACAACGACAAGTCCTGGTGGCCCTTCGGTCGCCACTGAGGATGACGTCTCAATATAAAAAGGGGCCTGCGGGCCCCTTTCTTAGTTGGGAAGACTTTTGTTGGGAAGACTTGTTGCAGACAGGTTGGGTTGCGAAGATGAAAAAGGCCCACCGTCATGGCGGGCCTTCCTCATGGCAGGGCGCTCCTAACGGAGTATCAACCCTGCGCGTTGCTCAGTACCAGCTTGCCATCCTTGACCGGAATGGTGGGGCCGGGTTGCTTCTCCATGCGTACCACCCCCTCCTGGCCGGCGAGGCGGTAGGTGACGTCATAGCCGATGGTGCGGGTGCTGCTCTCCTGCACCGTCTTGCAGCGCTGCTCCGTGGTGGTGTAGGTATCACCGGCCTGCATGTTGCCCTGCACCTGATTCCCGGCATAACCCCCTGCCACGGCACCGGCGGCGGTGGCCACCTTCTTGCCGCTGCCACCGCCAAACTGGTGGCCGACCACGCCGCCCAGGGCCGCGCCAACCACGGTACCCAGGATCTTGTGCTCGTCCTGCACCGGCTTGCGGTGGGTCAGGGTGACGTTGCGGCACTCCTGACGTGGCGTCTTGATGGTCTCGGTCACCGGCTTGCTGGCCAGCACCTCGGCAAACTGGGGCTCTGATGAAAACAGGGATCCGCTGGCGACCGCCGACAATGCCAGCGCAGAGGCAACACCGATCCCGACACCTGCCAACATGGATTTGTTCATCACTCTTCTCCTTGTACTCATACCCGTTGAGGGCTTGGGATCATTCTTGGCATTTTGCGCCGCAGGCTCAAGGCAAGGGCCACGGGATCGCGACAGGGGCTGACTGCGCAAAAAGTGACCGCACAAAAATAGCGTCGGCGATTGGCGACAGGGGGAGCAGGGCCGAGGGCCCCTAAGACGTTTCGCTAATACCTGGGATCTGGCCCCCTTGATACCCTTTCATCCGGTTCCAGCCGGCATCCTGGCCCCGCATCAGGGCACAATGCCGGTTGTGGTGAACCGCGAGTGCCACCCCGTTTTGTGTCCCTGTGAGGAAGGATCCGATGACAGAGCAGAACATGTACGACGCCGGCCTTGGCAAGACGCCCGCCAATTTCGAGGCGCTGACCCCCTTGAGCTTTCTGGGGCGGGCCGCCCGGGTCTATCCCGACTATCCGGCGCTGATCCACGGCCCCTTGCGCCAGAGCTGGGCCCAGACCGAACGCCGTTGCCGCCAGCTCACCTCGGCCCTGCGCCGTCGCGGCATTGGCGAGGGGGACACCGTCTCCATCGTCGCCCCCAATGTGCCGGCCATGTTCGAGGCGCACTTCGGGGTACCCATGAGCGGCGCTGTGCTCAACACCATCAACACCCGGCTCGATGCGGACGCAATGGCCTTCATCTTCCAGCACGCCCAGAGCAAGGTGGTGCTGGTGGACCGGGAGTTCGGCGCAGTGGTGCGAAAGGCGCTCTCTCTCATTGACAGCCAGTCCCTGGTGATCGCCATCGACGATCCCCTCTACCGGGAAGGGGAGCTGATCGGCGAGCTCGACTACGAGGGGTTCATCGCCCTGGGGGACGGGGACGAACCCGGCTGGCTGCCGGCGGACGAGTGGCAGGCCATCTTAAATGCGAAAGGGGACTCCCTCCGACGTAGGTGGGAGGGGAATTTCGCCGGGGCGTCAGCCCCGCTGGT
>NZ_JAPCIQ010000068.1:0-22944 GCF_027707405.1 Aeromonas sp. QDB68
CAAGCAAGCAGGAAAGTGGGATCAAGAGACGATCGTCTCATTTTTCCTGTGTCAATACTGTTCCGGTGAATACTTACTCATTCTGCCCATGGCCAGCGGACTATGGACAGCCAAGCAAGCCCATATGAACGAACTCATCCAGCTCAGCGAGACAGCTAGCGCACGCTCTGTTGAGCTCGTAGACGACCTCATTGATTTTGCCTCTCAGGCCAACCAGGCGGCCCTGCTTCACCGCGACCTTTCATGCGATCTAGCGTTCCCTGAGCTTCGTGCCATCGCCGCCTTCAAACCATTCTTGTCGTCGGTCAACCTGGTCAAGGAGGGGAGCGTCAACTGCTCATCATTGCTGGGCTCAACGCAACTCACCGACGTAGGGGCCTTCACCGGCGGGCAGCTCTCGCTCGTATCAGGAGGGTTTGTTCGGTCCAATGTGCCCCTCTTGATCGTGCGCAGCACCAAGAGCACCACTGCCGCGCTTGCCGTGATCGAGGGGTCAACCATTCAATACATGTTGAAGCTGACCGGTAGCCGTACACAGGGCTGGCTGCACATCGGTAATGCCTGGCTCGATGCCAACGGCGAATATCGCACGACTCCCCCGCTTACTACCTATTCCACGATTTCCACCACGGACTCTAAGAAATACCCCTATGCCGTTCACACCGGCGTGAACACCACCGCCTCTTGGTATGAGGTAATGGAGGACCAACGCTACCTGTTGCAAACCTGCCTGCTCCTCTCGTTGTTGCTCGCTGGGGCGGTGTACAGCAGCGTCGGCAGACCCAGATCTCTCTACACAGAGTTGGCGCATGGGTTGCGGGCGGCGGAGTTTGTGCCCTATTTCCAACCCGTCATGGACCGCGACGGTAAGCGGATCATCGGCACCGAAGTGCTGATGCGCTGGCAGCGCCCATCTGGGGTACTGATCCGCCCTGACCAGTTCATTCCCCTGGCCGAGGAAAGTGGCCTGATCTGCGACATGACGGTACAGATGATGAGGAAGGTCGCTGACCTGCTGGTGTGTCGTATCGAACTGCTGCCCAAGGGCTTTCATGTGGCCTTCAATATCAGCGCCACGCATTGCAAAGACAATGCGCTGCTGCATGAATGTACCCGCTTCCTGAGTCGCTTCCCGACCGGTTCTGTACAGCTGGTGCTGGAACTGACCGAGCGGCAGTTGTTCATGGATGATGACCACGTTCTCACCTTGTTCAAGCGACTAAATGAACTAGGCGTGAAACTGGCCATAGACGATTTCGGCACCGGCAATTCCACTCATGCCTATCTACAATCCTTCCACATTGATTTCCTCAAGATTGATCGCTCCTTTGTAAACCTCATCGGCAAGGAAAGCGTGTCGAGCCACATCATCGAAAACCTCATAGATTTGGCCAACCGGCTGAACCAGGTGATTGTGGCGGAAGGCGTGGAGACCCGTGAACAGGCTGAGTATCTGGCCAGCAGAGGTGTCCACCTCTTGCAGGGGTATCTGTTCGGTAAGCCAGTTCCGTTTGATGTGTTCATCAAGGAGCACAATCTGACGGATCTTGCGTGCAAGGACTGCACGCGCTGTTCTCATCGGGCCGGGCCTCGGAAAGGGCGCTTAACCCAGCTACGCCTGCGAAAAGAGGGGCTTTGACCGCGGTCGATCTCCTCCGAGGACGGTGAGGCCTGCTTGCACGCTGCGGCTGCTCGCCCACCGTGATATACTGGATATAAACCCAGTAATCAGTGTCCCGTCATGACCTCAAGTGAACATCCCCTTTTGCCTTTGCCCCTCTTTGCAGATCGGGTCAGTTGCGGGTTCCCCAACCCCTGTTCGACATTTTCCGATCACTCAATTGACCTCAATCAGCTCTGTGTTCGTTCTCCAGCCTCGACGTTTTTCGTCCGGGCATCGGGCGACAGCATGAGGGATAAGGGGATCCTGGACGGCGACCTACTCATCATCGATCGCTCCGTGTCCGCCGTGGATGGCGACATTGTCCTGGCCGTGCTCGATGGCGAGTTCACCGTTAAGTGCCTCCAGACCAAGCCCTGCCCTGCCCTGGTGCCCGCCAATCCCGCGTACTCCACCATCTATCTGACCGAGGAAATGGACTTCCAGGTGTGGGGGGTGGTGACGTTCGCGCTGCACCAAACGTGGGGCCGATAGGATGGGACAGAAGTTGATCGCGCTGGTGGACCTAAACTCAGCCTATTGCGAGATGGAGCGCCTCTTCCGTCCAGATCTCAAAGGACGAGCGATTGTAGTCTTGTCGTCTTCGGATGGTTGCGTTGTATCGCGTTCTGCCGAAGCCAAGAAGCTGGGCGTCAAGATGGGCGAGGTTTATTTCAAGATTCGAGAGTGGTATGAGCACCAGGGCGGCGTGGCATTTAGTTCAAATTTCACGTTGTATGGAGACCTTTCAGCCAGATTCATGGCCATTCTCAGTACAATGACCTACCAATGTGTCCCTTATTCAGTCGATGAAGCTTGGGTAACGATTGACACCGCTTGGGCTGGTGATCCCACGGAGTATGGCCGCGCCATCCGGGCCAAGGTGCTGCAATGGATCGGGCTCAGCTCGGGAGTTGGCATTGGCCCTACGAAAGTTATTGCAAAGCTAGCCAGTGCCGCCAGCAAGCGGTGGCCCAAGACCGGGGGGGTCGTGGATCTCAGCGACCCCGCCCGCCTGGCAAAGCTGATGGCGATCACCCCCGTCGATGAAGTATGGGGCATTGGCCGCAAGCTATCCGCAAAGCTGGTGGACCAGGGCATCCGAACAGCGGCGGACCTCGCCGCAGCCGACCCAAAGATCCTGCGACGGCGCTATGGGGTGCTCGTGGAGCGCACGGCACTGGAGCTGCGGGGGATCCCCTGCGCAGGCCTGGAGGAGATGGTCAAGTGCAGGCAGCAAGTCATCGTGTCACGCACCTTCGGTGAGCGGATTTCGAACAGGGACGTTATGCGCCAATCCCTCGCCGTGTTCATCGAGTTGGCGACAGAGAAATTGAGGCGCGAAGGCGTCTGTTGTCAGCACATCAGCATCTTCATGCAGACAAGCATGTTTGACACCAAAGGGCCGCAATACGCCAATCAGGCAAGCACCGGCCTGGTCGTGCCAACTGATGACCCCCGTGTGTTGCTGGCCACCCTTGAACCCCTGCTCACCGGCACATGGCGTGATGGCTACCCGTTCAGCAAAGCAGGCATCATGCTCTCTGACATCCAGCCAAAGGGCCTACGTCAGGGCGATCTGTTTGCAGCGGACCACATCGACCCCCGCCGCGAGGCCCTGATGAATGTGGTCGACGCCATCAATCACAGCGGCAAGCTGGGGAAGGTGTACTTCGCCGCCCGGGGCCATCGAGACCTGTCCTCCATGATCAAGCGTGAGCGGTTGAGCCCCAGGTACACTACCAACCTGGCGGAATTGCCGGTAGTTAAGGCTTAACGCTTATTGGCTTTCCGGCTCAATGGTGGTTCATCGCCAGAAAGACAAAGGCCACCCGAACGATACGAGTGGCCTTTATTTAATTCCCAGCGATGACTGGATTACTATCTGTGACTTCTCCCCGCCGCTGCGAGGGCGAGGCCCCCAGTTCTAAGTGGGAACTACCTTTTCCACAACGGCAACTGTTCATCAGGCGTTACTGGTCTCTTGCCTTCTTGCACACCTGCTGGCACATCGGTGTTGACCATCCCCTGATCAGACCCTTTCCCCTCCCCAGTCGGTGTTCGTGGTGCTTCACCTGGATAGGTCAAGTTCATTACAGAAATTGCCAAGTTCGTTCCACTACCTTCGGGGCTCGCAGCATATTTGTGGTCTTTCAGCTTGCGATCCGCTGTTTCTTGCAAATTATTTGCATCAACACGGGTCTGATGCCCATCTGTACCTGTTTGTTCAATCGCGGCTTTGACCGGATCCTGATTTGGTTTCAAGAGTAACGGTGGAACGTCCTGCCTACCGTTGTCGTATGCGTGATCGCTAGCGACCGTCCCCCTATGCACCTGATGCTCTCCCGGTATTCCGCCCGCACCCGCCGTGATCGCTCCCTCTGCACTTGCCTGATTAGCCTCAACCTGACCTTGCAGCGTACTCATGCCACTGCTGGTTTGGCCTTGGGCACCTCCTATTACCTCGTTGACATTGCCGACACCGGCGTGCGTGGTAATTTCGTCATGATGAGACGTTGTTTCGAGCATCTTGATCATCTGTTGTAAACCAACATCTGGATTGGATTTGTCCAGTCTGGTCAACATCTCGTGGGCCACATTCCTATCATCATTGTCCAAGCCACCAACCAACTTAAACGCCGTTTCGCCAAGTAAACTTGCACTTGCAACGGACCAGGCTGCAACCTCGCTCAAGGTATGATTGGAGCGGCTCATCGCATTTTCATAATAACCTTGTAGCGATTTCTCCGCGTCCTTTGATAACGTCCCATCACTCTCTATGACGCCAGCCTTGACCAAGGACTCACGATTTGTCGGGTCAGAGGCCATATTCTGTAAGAAGGCCGCTGCATTAATTTTTTCACCTGTTTGCCCAAGTCGGCCAAAGTCGGTCTTAGCAGCTAACGCGCCTGACTGCACGTAATCCCTTGCCTCTCGCATTTGCTCGGTCGTCGACCGATTCTCTGCATAGTTCTCAGACGCCGTCGCAACTCTGGTCGCTGCATTGCGATACTCAGCACTATTCGAAAGTGTTTCTCCTCTGAGGAATTTGCTGGCCTCGTTTAATGTCGCTTGCTCACTGGCTGTCAGGTCGGTGGATTTTGCTGTCGACCTATCGTAACCCGTTGTTCTGGTGGTACCGGTGGACTTACTGGTGGATTCGCTATATTTATCCCCGGAAGATGTTTTGTACCCACCTCCCGTGCCTGCAATGTTGAAACCCAAGAACCCTTGCAGTGCTGATTCATAGCCTTTGCTACCATTCTTGGCAATCTGAGTGGCTTGCTCCTCACTGACACCCAACCGCTCCTGAATGATTTTTTTCGAATTAGCCAAGGCAGCTGCCCCATGTTGTAGCTGCTGGCCTTCTTCTCTTGAGAACGATTGATTACTACCAGCCGTATTAGCCATGGCGACCATTTCTTGGACGCTATTCTGGAATTGGGCTGCCGAGGTTCGCTGCTGAGCAACAGCAGAACCATATGACCTATCTAACGACTGTTTTACAGACCCGCCTATGTCTGCGGTAAGCCCCAGGTTCTCAGCACCGCCCACCACGCTACCTGCGAACGAATTGGGATCCCAGGACGCAGTTTGCTCGCCCATGGCAGTCTTGCCGTTATCCGGCGCAGTGCTGATGTTGGGTGCGACATAGTGTGAATTGACCGGTGCCTCTGGGGAGGCCTTGGACGCAACCCCAGCCATCCCTTGCACCCCTTTGTAGAGGACAGCCATGGCCAACGATGGTATGGCGGCCATCATCATTGAACCAACAGCCAGATAGGTTTGGGCCTTTTCTGCGACCCCTGGCGTCCCGTTCCAGCTCAATGCTGCCGGGCCAAAATCTCCAGACGTACTCATGTCTGAGGACAGCGCGTAGTTGATGTACGATTCCACCCCCACCGCAATCAGGGGCCACAGATTCGTGAAGAGCACAAACATCACATAGGATCCCGCCGCCTGGAGGCCATAGCTACCGGTGACGAGCATGAGAAGCATGACCGGGGCGACGAAGATGGCAAAAAACTCGAAGAAGGTGATCAACGCGGGGGCGAGTTCGTTGAACATTTCGTATGAGGAGGCCATTTTCACAAGGCGCTGTTCGCTCGCTGTGTACTGCATTTCTGCGGTTTGACGACCGACCGAGTCTTGCGCTTCTCGCGTCCCTTTCTTCACTTGGGACCAGACCAAGCGTTGTAGCGACATCTCGTACATGCCGATACCCGAGCCTGTGAACATCCTGGTGGCCTGCTGGACAGCCTCATCCTTTATCCCCATGGCCGTGTTGTATCTAGTAACAGCAGCCTTGAACTCGGGACTTTGCAATTGGTTCACCAAGTACGTCCACATGTCAGCGCAGGTTTTAACAGCGGGGGTACCGGATTTGACCACGGTCTGCGTCTGCCAAAACGTATTGGTGCTCTTGACCGAGAGCAACGCATCGGTTGGCGGTGAGTTCAGGATTTTGGTCCATGTGATTTCCTGAGCTGGCCCTCCGGTGATCATGTCCCGACCGACGCATTCACGCATGTAGTTATTGAGTGACCCACACAGATCCAGGTTGCCGTTCATCATGCAAACCACAGCGGTCGCATAATCCTCCTGATTCAACTTCATCAAGGACCGCAACGGGTCAAGCCCACCATGACCACTGTCAGATGCGTCGTAACCGTTTAGTGGCGTCACGACACTAAAGGCGGTGCGAAAATCGTCGGTTATCCGTGACAGCAGCGTGGTCGCCACGCTGCCACTGATAGCTACCAGCAGCGGTACGTTGTCGATAGTCTGTACCTGGCTGGTGATCCGGCTCTCGACTAGCACCGTGACCCGCGTCTGTGGGCCAGTGAGAATGATAAAAATGATGAGGCCAAAGAAGAAGTTGTGAACCGGTTTTTGTTGGTCGTCGACCAGCTTTTGCAGCGCGGTAATGAGCAGTTTGAGCAGCGCAAGAACCGCTGCCCCGTAGTAGATGTTATGACCGTCCGAAAACATCATTGCCAGCGCGTTGTATGCCGCAACGATCATCTCAAAATTGCCAGAAACGTATACGTCCCACATAACCCGATCCTTATTTACCCTGGCCTTGAATTTCAACGAGGAAGCGCATCGTAGCGAGATTGTTTGCCAACCGTTGTTGGGCCAAGGCAGTCTCGCCCGTCATCGCCTCCATTTGTTGACCCAGGTCGTCCATGGCTTTGTTGAGCTGATCGATATAGGCCACTTGTTTGTCCAGCGCATTCGTTCCCATCCAGTGCTTTAACCGCACGATGAAGCTCTTGATGGAGCTGCTGATGACTTCATTGGCAATCACCTTTGAGAACAGCTCAATGTTGTGAGTTGCCAGTCCCGGAGGGGTTTTTTCGAGGTACGTCAAAAATTCGACGGTGAGAATGCTGAGGAACTTTTGATCGCTCGGGGTAAGGGACTGGCGGGTGTGCAAGGCGGGGTGCAGCAGGATAAGCCGTTCAGAGATGGTTTGAGCCAGCCCCTTCCAGTCAGCAACAGTCACCGGACCCGGGTTCATACATTTAACGGCCTCATCACACTTGAGAACAGTTACCTGGTCAGCGGAAAGCAACAAATCCCGAGCTGTCATGGTGGCCGTCTTGGGCGTAGCTTTGATGACTTTCTCGCCACTCGAATCAGCCTTGACGCTGACGATCATGGTGCCTAATAACGATTGGATCAGCTCTCTCCAGTTGTAGCTGACCCCCTCAATGGCCCAGTTTTGCACTGTCTGTTCGTTAAGCTGGTCCCAGACCAGGTTGTACTCCATATCTTTTGCCACTTGTGGGTTGGCTGTAACTACTGCATTGGTTTTGTTGCCGGTGAAGGTATCGGCCTCGCCCTGGTCACTAAAGAAACCACCGAAAATTGCCTGGGGATTGATGAGGGAGTTCTCACGTACCTGGTTCATCGTCTCCTTACCCAGCTTACTGTTCGACAGCATATCGTTGGTGGCGGTACAGGCATCACGCGACTTGGCGTTGAGCTCGTTGAGCGTATCGGACAACGATTCCAGCGTGGACATACAGGTAGCGCACACTGCCTGCATCCCGACTGAAAATGCGTATGTGGCTGCACCGTTAGCAATGCCACGCATCACTTGCACCATCTGGTCCTTGTTGATAATCGAGAACGAGCCAGTGAAAAAGTCGATACCACCGCAACCCGCATTGAGCTTGGGTGGCACGACCGAGATGATGTTCGGGGTAACACGCGGGATACGAGCTGAAAACCCGCCCCCGGTGGCTCCGAACCGTTTGGCTGTGTTGAACGTGGTGGCCGAAGTGCTGTTGCTCATCATGTCCCCAAACACCGTTTTCATGGGGTTTTCCGCAAATGCGGAGCTACTGGCCACACAACTGATGATCAGCAGTAGCGCACGTATAGAGCGTTTCATTGTTCAACTCCTTGTGGTTGCGCCGAGTTAACCTGCTGCGTGGTGTAGCTGGGATAATTCAGACGGGTTTCAAATTGCGCGATAAGAGCATCAGGACTGCGCTCAAGGTCGGACTTGGACACTTCAATCAGGCTGGAGGCGTTTTCGCCCGGCTGGCTGCCCTCAGCACGGACAAGCTCACCGGAGGGTGATATTGAGGCCTCATCCGTCATCAGGAATTGGCGCACATCGCGGGAGTCTTGCAGCTCTTGCTCAGTGATGAATCCAGCGCCCCTTGCCACATAGAGGATGGTTTCCAGAAGTTCATCCATGGGTACCAGCCCCTCACTGACCTTGTGGATCTTGGAGCCATCATTGGAGACCAGGAACATGCTCGGGGTCTTCTCGACGCTTAGCTTGGCCGCCATCACTCCGCCCTCATCCACAACCACATCGGCAAACTCGCTACCAGGGAGAGGCAGGCCATCCATGGAGACGGCAAGGATGTTGACGTTGTACAACCGTTCCAAGAAATTGAGGATCGGGCCTTCCTTGATGCAATACTGGCAAGTGCTGGAGTAGAAGAACCACAGACCCGCCTTGTCGAACACCTTCTGGACTGCCGCCGCTTTGCCCGCCTTCACCTGTTCGTTATGCGTCGTCAGCTGGAACTGGGTTTCTGGCCGACGGCTGTCTTCATTCAGCTGCGGATTGGCGATATACATCCGCCTGGTTTCATCTTGGAATTTCGTGGCCATATCCACGGCCATTTTTTGGGCCAGCCAGTACAGCTTCACCTTCTGCATGTCGCCCGGGTTGTTCATGGCGTCGTCGAGCATCTTGGGAAGGTTCTCGCGTAGCCACTTAACGTCGATTTGCACCATTTCTTCATTGGGTGCGGGAGTCGGTTGTGCCGGTGCTTCTTCATCGGGTGCCGCTTCATCAACCTCCTGCTCGGCGGGATCCTGGTACCAATGCCAACCCAGCGTGGCCGCATTGCTTTGTCGCTCCAAGCCCTGCATGTAGGCCTCACGCTCTTTCTCTAGCTGCGCTTGGCGTTCCGCCATCGGATCGGCTGATACCTGCATCCCCGATATGGCTAACAACACGCTCAAAGCCACCATGCCGACTTTTTTCATAATTGCTCTCATCTCACCTGATAGGATAGTTTCTATTATATTCAGTTCAGGGGATCCGCCTAGTGCTAGAAGGTGATTTTTGCGGCATTATTGGCTGGATTGACGTAGGAAGGGCAGGAAAATGGCTGCGGAGTTGCTGGTGGCCTGACGGTGCCAGCGGGCGTTCTGGGGCTGTGGAGCCGTAGAGGGACTGGAAAAGATGCCTTCTCTACCGTTGGCGTACCGCTCTCACAGAGCGGGTCGTTTGGAGCAGCTGGAGGGTTACGATCTGGCGGGGCGGGTCATGGTGCAGTTCGAAAGGGCGAAGATCGGCTGTTCTCGCTGGATGAGGTCGCGCGACCTTGCCCTGAAAGAGCGAACGGAGGAGACGGCTCGCAAGCCACTACACCCGATGGGAATCCCAAGCAAAGGATAAGCTGATCCCCCCGTGCATCAGCCGATCAACGCAGGACGGGCCCAGTGCATCCGGCAATTCCGAACTGTTCAGATTGGTAATGACCACCGTCGGCAGCAACTTGTTATACCGCTCGGAAATTAGGTCGAACAGAATCGACCTATCCGAGTCGCCACTCAGTCCCACGCCGATTTCATCGACCACAAGCAGATCAACCCCGGCATAGAAGTCGATCAGCTGTTGCTCCGTGATCTCGGCATCGTACCGGCGACCCGACCTGATGTTGCGAATGACCTTGGGCGCAGTCGTAAACACAACGGTATGCCCCCGCTCTTCTAGAGCTCGACACAACGCATACCCCAGGTGAGTTTTGCCAGTCCCGGCACTCCCTGTGAAGATCATGCCTACCCCCTCGGCAAGCCGATCTTGGAAGGTGGCGACATAACGGGAAACCACATCTTTCACCCGCTCTTGCTTCTCATCTTTCGCCTCAAATGAAGCAAGAGTGGCGGATTTGTAGCGCGGAGGTATCCTCAGAAATTCCATGTAGTCGTCACCGAAGCGGGTTATCGAAGAAGGTGGGAGTGAAGACGTAGGCCTCGCTCAAATCCGAAGCGTAAAGCTTGTTGATGAACACCGGCACCTCAACCTGATGCTGCCCGCGTACCAGGAACAGACCGGACACGGCACTCCCTTCACTGCGACTCACCATGGCGAAGGAAGGCATCGTTTCAAGAAAGAAGTGGCCATTGCGTACCAGATGAATACTGCGCTTCGCCTCTACCAGCCATGGGACTTCACCAATGCTGCCAATCGAGCTCATGAACACCGCATCGAGCGTTCCACCATCGCAATAATCACTGTTCACGCCAAACACGGTGCCATAACGCCCGGGGGTTTCCGCGAAACGCATCTGCATCGGTGAGCCGTCGACATAGAACTGAACCTCTGGCACCCCTACAACAGGGTTGCGTTTGGTCGAGCCAGAACCGCAAACCAGATCGGTTAGCTCCTCTAAGTTGCCGGGCGCATAGGCGTGGGAGAGATAGTCGAAGTCCGCATCCGAGACGGCTTGATCATAAGAGAGGGCCGTCACGCCGAGTTCCGCCGTTGAAGAGGCAATCGAACGCGCACCCAGCAGGGTAACGCTATCGGCCACCCGTTCGTACTGGGCGCTATAACCCGTCTCAGAACGGTTGTACTGCATCGACGGGCCAGAAGAACACCCAACCAGACCTGCCCCAAACAGGGATAGACACACCCCTTTCACCATGCCGCCAACACTATACATAGTCGACCTCACACTCCCGTTAAGTGCCCCATAACCACAGATATTGATATTTATCTTGCTAAATTCGAGTATACGCCTAGCCAGTTTGTAATCAATAGTGGTCTGTTGCTTAACCAGCAAGAAGCCCGAAAGAGCACTATTGCACTCGCTTGGTTTCCTTTAAGGACATTGTATGAGTCGTATAGAAGGCCTATCTGGTTAGTCAGCTAACCGCTTTAAACTACATTGTGGCTTGACAACCAACCGCGCATAGCAGGAAAATTCACATAGCAACCAAATGGAATATCACACACGCACGCACGAACGGAGTTTAAGAAAATGAGAACAGTCCACTTCAAACCAGACCTTTGCGCCGTCACAAATAGTCGTGACCCGATAGAACTCAAAAACTCGATTGTCCTCGTAGAAGGCAATTCAGAATATCTCATTGGTGATGATGCTAAGGATTATGGTGGATCTGGTCAACGCCTCATTGGTGGGTCCATTCAAGACAAACATTATCAGCGGTATATTCAAGCGTTATTGGCCAAAGGCCTTGGCCCTGGTGACCACACCATCTCAATCGGCTTGTCGGCAGCAGCAAACTACATCGACGAGTTTCGCACAGATAAGAGCAGCAACGTATTGAATCAGGAAGATCACAAGCTGCTCGCCGGGTTAGTGGCTGAGATTAGGTTCCGTAGCGGCAGAACCGATGCGCCTATTCAACTTTGCCGTGTGAAATTAAAGCCGGAGGATGTGCCGGTACTGTACGAAACAGAAGCGGTCCGCAACGTCATACCTAATACCGCAATGACTTTTGGCATATTCCAGATTGGCGGCGGTGACTGGCAAAGTTTGCTGGTAGTCGACGGCGAAATTAAGCGTGACACTCATGCCCGCGTCGCTGGTATCAGACATTGCATTAGCAGAATGAAAGAGCAGTTCGGCCTCCAACCAGATACCGCAGAAAAAGCTTGGCATACCGAAACAGCACCGAGCTGGGGCAAGAACCTCTACGCCAGCGAATGGGAAAGCTGCGTCGACGCCAAGAAAGAAATCGTCCAAAGCTATGTGGCAACGTATTTCCCCGAGCTGGTGAACAAGTTCCAGGGCTATCAGGACCGCATTAAAGCGATTGTCCTCAGCGGCGGTGCCGTACACGATGCAACGTTTGTAGATGCGCTGATTGCTGAAATGCCTTCTCGCTATTCCATTTACACCATTGACCAGTTCCAAATCATGGAGCCGGATGGTTCGAAATTAATGGATCCGTCCTTTACCTGTGCGTTTGGCATACACTCTACGGGTGTTAATGTCGGCCTCGATATTGGGAACGCCTATCTCAAAGGGGTATTCGATGTCTGATTTTACCGATTCCGATCGCCGCATCCAAATAAGAGTAGCGCCTGACGCCGTAGTGAAACATCTGACGGACCCGGCGATGGGTTCGAAACTACGATTGGCACTCAACGGCAAGATTGAAATTCCGCCGGTGCTGGAATATCTGCTCAACGATGCAACAAAGTCGAAAAGGGTAGTCGCCCTCTTGCAGATCATGTTCAGTTATATTGACGACTTCGAACGAAATAACCCGGAAGGATCCTCGGCCCTTGAAAAGGCCACACAAGAAGTAGCCAAGAAAGCGGAGGCTGGAAATCAGCCGAGTGGTAAGAGTTCCACCCGTAGCAGGCCGACGATGACCTCGAATGACCTTGCAAATTTCAAGTAGTAAGTCGTAAAACCAGTAGCACGAGAGGGGCCAACGGGCCCCTTTTTTTCGCCTTGGCGACCCGCCATAC
Organism: Aeromonas sp. QDB68; assembly: GCF_027707405.1. Lineage (NCBI taxonomy): Bacteria > Pseudomonadati > Pseudomonadota > Gammaproteobacteria > Aeromonadales > Aeromonadaceae > Aeromonas > Aeromonas sp. QDB68. The sequence continues at coordinate 12,648 of NZ_JAPCIQ010000068.1, forward strand.
CGTCCCCCCTCCTCACCCAAATCACTTTCCAAAACGCAAGAGTGACCTCCCTCAAGCCGCAGCAAGGTAGGGCATTAAAATCGAATTTATTCACACAAATTTGTGCGAAGGATTTTTATGATTGCTCTGATGAGGACATTTGAGACCCATCCGAAACCGCGGCAGTATTGAAAAGCGCCGAGGAATCCAAATTATTCACACAAATTTGTGCGAAGGATTTTTTAGGTATGGACTCATGTCGATTTGTGCGACCCATATGACACCCTAAACTGTGTCTAACAGCGAAGAGGTATCCAAATTATTCACACAAACTTATGCGAATGATTTTGCCGATCGTTCGCCAGATGCAGTTCTGACGGCTCATCTGGCCAGAAAATTGCCCCGGGCGTGAAGTTACAAGGATGCACTACCAACTCCCCCGGTTAGCAAAAATCATCACACAAATTTGTGTGAAGAATTTGGCACTTTGGCGCATAGTAAAACGCCTTTAACTATCCTGTCGAATCAGGTATTGTTACTTGGCTGGATCGAAAACTGACCTTTGGACCGGCTTCTGGCATACCGGGCACGCCGAAAACCAATTGCGTTTGTGTGAATAATCCAAAGTTTCACACAAATATATTTAGGAAAATCAGGGGTAACAAAATGACGGATTTTGATGATGTCTCTGGGGCTTGTGAGGCAATCGCCATTGAGGTTCAGGGTACTGTCATGCAAACCTCGGATGCACTGTACGACCTGGCACGGGCAGTGTGTGACCGGTACTGGGCCAAGTTCCAGATGAAAAACCGTAGCCAGGCACACCTCCCGGAAGACAAGCGCCAGCTTGGGAGGTTTGCCCCTTTCGTGCGTCGGCACCCAGCAAATGGGAAAATTTACATTCGTTGGCGGAATTATCACCCGAGTCGGACTGGCGCTAGGGGGAAAAAGGTTTTTGGTGTGGACGTACCCCCATTAAAAACTGGGCACTACCAGCCATCGCAATTTGGTCATCTGGCCCAAGTATGGGAGTTGGACCTAATTATCAAAACTGAGCAGCAATTAGCTCAAATCCGGTCTTTGCAAGACCACCTGCACGACATGAACGTTCAATTGAAAAAATCACAGAGGAAGTACCAATGGCAACTGAACAGCAGCAGCAATCTGCCAATAAACTCAACGGCGCAGCAAATACAGGACGAAGCGGAGAAAATATCGCAGCTCGACCCGCTGCTGGAGCAGTTTCTAAACCAGCCGGGCGCCATGTGAGAGCGAGCAACGAATTTAAACCGGATGCCGGTATGGCTGTACTCAATCTCAACGCCAAGAGCTGGATGGTGAGCCGATTTGTCTCGGGTAGCTTCCAGAAAACGCATTATGCGTTCCTGCGTGTCGGCACCCTGTTGCGCATGACGGCATCAGACCCGGCCAACCAGAAGAAGATTCTCGACTGGCTGGACTTTCTCTTCAAGAACGCCAACGACAGCGTAGAAGCAGATCGCGCTTCGCTCAAAGTGTTGTCCAAATCCCCAGATATTGAGGGGCTGGATATTGTTTTCAGTGAACGAGACGATGTGTTTAAGTTTTATATCAACCATCCGAAGATGGTGCGTTTCGTCAAACTCATCCCAACCATCGACGGTTTGGCACTCGAAACTGATCGTCTATGGTATGCAGGGGTTGTCCCAGATGAGCAGCGAGAAATGACGTTCAAGAAGTTGATGTATCCCATCAATGCCATCACTGAACATTTTAATTACGTCACCAACGTAGCGCGGCGGCAGGGCCGGCCCTACTCAGCCGAATTGTTCCTGACTCTGCTTTCTGAACAAGCGACGATGCGCGATTTCATCATGCACCATTTTAGTGATGAAGATACCAAGCTCTTTGCTACCACGGTGAAGAGCATTGCCGGAATAGTGTAATGTTGAAAGTTTTCTGTGTGGGGCTATTGGGGTAGCCCCATTTTTTTTGAGGTGGCCCATGAAGGAATTGGCATTTAAACTCGTAGCCAAATGTATTAGGTTATTTCCGAAATCGAAAAAGGTAACCCGTAGCGATCTGCTCACGGAGGTGAAAACAGTCTCCGGTAAGACGGTCGTCCCGAACGGCGTATTTTATTCCCCGATGCCAATCATTGGGATCCAGCTGTTATCCATCGACGATGTTCTCGCCCCGCACGCGAAGACCATTAACGACATCGTTAAACGCTCTGGGCTATCGGACGGACACCCGCAATTCAATCCAAACAAACTTATTCACGGGGTTATTTGGCGTACCGCTGAATATGTTCATTTGCTGCCTGCCAGCGAAGACTACCACCACATCGAAGCAGGCGGACTACTGTCGCATAGCCTGGAAGTTGCGAAGACGGCGCTGGGAGCTGCCTACAACACCGACCTCCCTGCAAAGACGCATTCCGATCTTGAAACCATCCGACGCTCTCGCTATTTCTACGCCGTGTTCATCGCCGCCCTCCTCCACGACATCGGCAAAGTCTTCATGGACGTTCGCGTATACAGCGTCGACAACGGCAACCTGATGTGGGAGCCGCGCCTGGAGTCTTTAACGGCCTGGGCGCTCAAGCACGGGGTTAACAGCTATCGGGTAGAGTACCGGCCAGGCCGAGCCAAGAGCCACGAGCGGGCCGCAAACTACGTGTTAAGCGCCGTGCTGACCAACGAAGCCAAGGAATACCTGCTCGCCTGCAAGACCGACGACATGTTCACGGAAATCGACGAGGCAATCAGCCATTACGCCGAGCGAGACAGCTACATCGCTCAAGCACTGCGACAGGGCGATAGCTACTCTACGTTGCAGGACATCAAGGGCCGCCACTCACGCGATACGGGCCGCCGCAACTACTCCCTCGCAACTCATTTCATCCATGCCTGCCAACGCTTAACGCCGAATTGGAAGATCAACCAGCGCAGCGGGATGGTGTGGACGATTGGCGGGGATGCGTATTTGGCCTTCCCGAATGCCCTCAACACGATCATGCAGGACATCGCGGTGCATGGCGTGAAGGCACCCAAGGATGTCCATGAGGTCTACAACCTGCTCGTTGAGCAGCACATCGTAGAGGCTACCGACAGCACGACCCGTTGCTCGTTTTGGATGCCTGGGGAGTACACCACTGAGCAGGCCTTCACAGCGCAAGAGAACATCGCGATCAAGCGCGTGGGTCAAGACTGGATTGCCGTTGTAAAGCTCAAGTCCGTCCATTACGCCTTCGGATCTGGCGTGATGCCGGAGTCCAGACCTGGAGTGCTGTTGTTGAGTCGAGAAGGCAACATGCTGCACTTCGAAAAGGGCAAGCTTTACCAGCCGACTGCACACACCGCTAAGGAGATGCAGGCGAGGGTCAAGCAGCGCGAAGAGAAAGCGAAGGAGGAAGAGGCCAAGCTGGAGCGGTTGAAAGTCGAGCGTGAAGAACAAGCGATCAAGGAGGCCAGGGAGAAGGCCGAAGCGCAGGTTGAGCTGGAGCGACAGCAACGGGCGGCAGCGGCAGCCAATGAGCAGGTCGAGACACCGGCAGAACAACCCCCCATCGCTACAGAACCATCAGGAGCCCAACCCGCTACTGCCGAATCAAGCGAAGAGGCTCAGGTGGAGGCCGAAGTGCCATGCGACCCGCGAGAGCCAACAGAAGACGACGCTATGGCCCATGGTGATGCGCAGGAGAGCGTTCTGGCTGGCGCGAGTACCAATGCAGCCACTTTGGTAGCCGATGCAGCACAGGGCGTTACAGGGGTCGAAAATGAAAGTGCCACGGTGGTGAGTGACAGTGCCGTTGAAGTCGCCAGCGTTGAAACCACCGCTGACTCTGTCGAGACGCCAGCAATCGACCAGCAACGCCAGGACACCAGCAGCGGAGTGCAGGCGGTAACACCGGGAGGCAACGCTTTTAGCGGCGGGCCAAATCGTCTCAGGAACAAGCCCGTGCCGCCGGTAGCAGCTCCAGCAGTGCCACCACAACCTGATACCACAAGCGAAAGCGGTCAGCAGCCCAACTCACCGCAATGGTCAATGTCAAAACGGCAGAGACGTTTAACGGAGGCACAGACCGCACCAGCACCACATCAGGCTCCCGAATCTGTACGTGATGAAGCTCAGTCGAACACCGGCGAAACGGAAAAAGCGACAGCATGGATCGAGTGGGTGGGCAACCAGCGCGGTGAGGGGAAGGTACTCTACCACCAGGTAGAGGGCGCAACGTATCTTCGTCTTACGCCGTTGAGCCAGCAGTTGATGCAAAGCCCGGATGCCGTACTGCAAACGTTGAATCTGGCCGGGACGCTGGCACGGTCTCAAGACAAGGCAGGCTTGCCCGTCGTCGTCCAGCACGAGGTAGCCGAAGGGGTGTTTGAAGCGCACTGCAAGTTGAGTGCAAGCGGAGAAGAGATTCTCAATAAATCAACTGGGAAAGTGTGGGGTGGCGACGAGTTTAAGGGCGTGTTCTGGCGCTCAGAGCGTGACGCAGAACGTGCGAGAAAGACCGAAACCCCGCTTACCGAGATGGATGCCTCGACTCCTGACACCGCTACGGCCATGCCTACCCAGCAAGAGGGGGATCCGGCCCCTCAACAGTTGGATAGCCATGACCACGAGCAGATAAACCTTGAGGCACTGGGTTCGGCATTAGACTCCTCGAACCATCGCTTATCTGAAATCCTTCGCGTTCATGACGTTCTCAAACACAGGAAAACCCATCGAGACAACAAAAAGGCCACTGTGATCCTTGACGACAACTCCACAGCATACGAAGCAGCGTTTTTTGAGGCCTGTGCCGATGGTGTCGTTTCCTGCCACATGAAGGAACTCAAAAGCTTCCAACGAAAAATCGAGGGCACCTTGTACTACGTTGTTCCGCCAGAGTTTTAATCAATTACCCACAGATTCCGGCATGAGTTGTCCAGCGTTTCTGTGGATAACATTCCACCACCTACCAACCAACTACAGGGCCCCTGACGGGGCCTTGTGCATTGTGGCGCGAGCCACGCGGCCAACGGACGCGCATCAGTGCTGGCGAGTCTCCGAGCCACGCGGCCAACGGACGCGCATCAGTGCTGGCGAGTCTCCGAGCCACGCGGCCAACGGACGCGCATCAGTGTTGGCGAGTCTCCGAGCCACGCGGCCAACGGACGCGCATCAGTCGGCTAGCCCCCCGAGTCACACGGCAAAGAACACCAGTTGCAGGCTGCCCTAGCGTCCCTCGGGGACAACACAAAACCCATGCCGCTCATCGCCGACAGTACCGGAGTTGCAGCCAGGCAGATCCCGGGCTCTTGGCCGAACCTGAGATGTCCTTGATGGAGAATGTGGGTCTTGAGCAACCTCGCCGAAGGGTGCGGAGGCCTGCGTTGATTACCAGGTACGGATGACCAGCAGTGGATGTCCCTCGTGGAGATGCTGAACATATTCGTTGTGAAGCCCTCATCACCTCCAGTCCCCTCCTGTTCTCTCATCCTGTGTCAGCCCCTCCCGTGGCCAGCATTGCCGATCGGACATCTGAATTTGGTGCGCTCCTTCGTGGACTGTGACATGCCGCATCTCTTGGGACGCGACGCCTGTGGCCAGCGTTTTGTGGTTGGGGTACCAGGTTCCCCAGGGCAGATGTCCTTCATGCAGTGCGAGGTGTCAGTTTCAGCCGCGTCGCCCAGAGGAGCACCCGGGTGGCCAGCGTCGTCGACCTGGGATCATGGATCAGCCCGGCGGGTGGTTGTCCTTGGTGTACTGAGGGTCGGTCCACCTGGCCGGTGTTCCAGTGGCCAGCGATGCCGCGTTCCCGGAGCTCATGACCGGGCACTGTGTCCTTGTCCTTCGAGGAGTGTGTGCGGCACCTATCCCCCCATGACGCCGATCGGCACGCCAGTGGCCAGCGTCGTCGACCGGGGATCAGATCGCCTCAATGCAGGTGGCGGTAGATGGAGGACAGGGAGGCTCCCGCGACTGCGTCGCACGCCTCCAGTCACGCCAGTCAGCGGTGTCTCACCCTGGTATCTCGGTAGCCCTCGGTACGACGTTGTCCTTGGTGGAGCTGGTGGCGCTATGCCTGGCCGGAGCTGGAGTGGCCACGACGGATGTCGTTCCTGGAGCTGGCGTTCTGCCGGATTGTGTTGATGTCCTTGAGGGAGTGCAGCCTCCCCCACTCCGCCGGTGTGAAGCCGACCTCGCCGAGCCGTGAGACCAGGACAGCTGGAGAACGAGCGAGGGGATCCTGACTTCCACCGAGGACTTTGACGTTGGCAAAGGCGACCTGGTCCGGCTGAGGAGATGCAGCACGCTGGGTGTCGCAGTGGAGTAGGTCGAGCCCCCTTATCCGGTGAGCATCATTGGGGTCGGTATCTGTTACGCAGCCATTCCAAGAATCGACGGGGCGATAACGCGAGGATGGAGAAAGAGATGGTAGAAAACCAAAGAGATTATTAAGTGCTTGTGACTATCCCATGGGGATTATATATTGCATTTATCAAATGACCGCACATGACCGCCACTTGGAGATAGCCATGACCACAATGCCCACAATGGAAAAAAAGGCTCTGCTTGATGCTCTTTTAACCACGAATATGTCCCCACTCACTACCTTTCGCTTCGTGGAGTTGTTAAACGAGATGGAGGCTTGCCAGTCCGAGCAATCGGCGTGGAAACTTCGCTATGAGTTGCAGGGCATGTGCAGCGTTCTGTGCTCTGAGGAAGTGATCTCCGACGATGAGCTGACGATGCTAAACGATGCCATAAGCCTCTTCTGGAAACCCCAGGCCCGCGCATTTACTCTAGCCCGACTGAGCGCCCTTGAAGCCTAAGAGAGAGGTAGTCATGCGTAAGAAAGACGTATCGCTGAAACCCAACGCGATTGTGACCCCCTGCCCGCAGTGCGGTAACAACACCGACTTTCGGGTTGTCGCTGAGCGGGTGGCTGTGGATGGCTGCGAGGTCTATGTGGAATGTTGCTGTGGCTTCGACCCGACAGCGGAGAACACAGACTATCGGTTAGAGGACGCCATGGGCTATGTGGATATGGGCAACATCCAGCAAGCGTTGCGGTGCTGGAACGAGGCCCTGGCGCATACCGTCGTCATCCACTGAGTAGAACCCGCCCTCTCCCTCTCCCTCCCCTCACACTTATCCTGTGCTTGTCCCACCACCGGCGTGATCTCTTTGCTGGTGATGGGTTGAGCACGCTCATGTGCCTGTTAGTGCCAGACCTTCTCATCCTGACCCGCCTCGTGCCACACTGAGTCCCCTCACACTGCTGGAGATGGCTATGAGTGCAAGGTTGGAGTTTGAGATTATCGAAAACGAAGGCAGGTTTGTGTTTCCTGCGGCAGCTGAGCAACCCTACCGATCGCTGCTCGATTCATTGGTGAGTGAGTCCACCACGGACAACGAGTTCGTCTGGTCTCTCCAAGCACTGCACCGGGAAGAGCCGCAAAACCTTGGCGTGATCGCCTCTCTGGCCGCGCACTACGCTTCCGACGAGCCGGAGACTGCCCTGGAGTACGCCGAGAAGGGTCTGGCCCTCACCGCTGCCCTCATCCCCACCGACTTCACAGGCTCCATGGACTGGAGGGAGGAATCCAACCACACCTACTTCGCGCTGCTGCACAGCGCCATAGTGGCCAACATGTTCATGGGGGACAACGACGAGGCATGGCGGCTGATCAATCACTCGCTCACCCTCAACCCGCGCGATCACCTAAGCGTGCGCTTGTTTCGCGACCAGTTGCCCGCGTATGTCGCTCATTGAGCGAGCGAAGCCCTTGGACCGGCAGGCGGGTATTAGCGTCGTGCCAGTCTTTTCCCTTTCTCGGGTTGTTTAATGCCTGTCTTGCTCGCCGGAAGGGAATTGCGCTGCTCTGGGTAGCGAGGTGCAAGGTCTGGGGATCAGCTCTCATCCGTTCGGCTCGCAATGCTCACACCACCAACCTCGAACCCCCTTCCCCTTGTCACCACCGCAGTGCGGACAATCGTTACTGCGGTCACGCGGGGGATCGGGGTCTTCTGCCCAATCGGTCCAGTGCCTACTGGCATAGCGAGCCTGCCCATACTGATAACGGCTGGTGGCAACCGACGCGGGCTTGGGACTACGCGACTGCACGCAGAGCTCGCGGTAGCAGAAACCCTGTTCGTCGAGGCCGCTGTTGTTGGGGGGAAGCCGACAGTAGCGGCAGTATCCCAAGGACATTGATCCCTGTGGTTGGGGCGTGACAGTGGGTGCGGCGTCCGGCGGCGGCGCTCTATCCATGAGAGATTGTTCGCGCTCTTCACGCAGCAGGGCCTCTTCCTTCATGCGCTGGAGTTCTACTGGATCCCGCGCCCGCCGTTCACGTTCCAGTCGCTCTTGCTTCTGCTTCTTTCGCCAAGCCCAAATCCGATCTTGTTTAGCGCGTTCTTCCCGCTGCCGCGCCTCCAACTCCTGTTGCCACTGTGCCTGACGCTCAGCTTGACGCTCTGCCTCCTGCTGCTCACGGGCCAGCTTCTCGGCCTGCCACTGAGCCAATTTGTGCTGATCGTGGGGATGATATATCCAGGAAAGGCAACTGCTTTGCTGCGACAGGAGGGTGAACACCCAGGAGATGGTATCCATGCCTTCCGGGCGCTCATCGGAGTTGAGGTGCCACGCGAACTCGGCGTAATCCACGGCCAGCACACCACAGCCGGGGTGCTGGGCGACGAACTGATCTAGCCAGTGTGGGGTCAGGGGATCCTCCACTGCCGGGAAGTGCAGGGCAAGATGATGTTTTGGACTATTCACCACCTGGAAGAGACCGGCTGCGGTACCTTGGCTGGTGGCTTGAGGAACATGGCGGACAATGATACCCGAGCGTCGTTCTGAAACCTGCCTGCGCTCGTTGCCAAACGGGAGGGTGCGGGATGGCGTGCTGATGGAGGTCAGGGTATCGAGCCGGGAGAGCAGCATCAGCCGGACGCTGGTCTCGAAGGCCAGCTTACAATCCTTGCCGCTATCATCGTGATGAGCAAAATAGTGAGTTCTCTTCTCCCCCTTCCTCGCAACCAGAAGGGCATTGCAGCTCGGGCAGCGACATCCACAACGGAGTCCGCGATCGACTTCATCTACCGAGACAATGGCCCCTGTGCTTACCTGGATGGCGAAGGGGATTTTTACACCTGAATCGAACATCTAGTCCTCGAAGGAGATCCGCACTACCAATCGGAGTCTAAACCGCCGCCAATACTCCCAGAACCCATGTCTAATGATCCGTCGAAGCTGTTGAAGCTGTCGAACGAACTGCCAGCAGATATATCCGCCCAATCGTCGTTGCAGTAACTCTGGATAGGTTCTTCGTGGTTGTCATACAACGGACTCATGGCGTTATCGAACATGTTGTCCCGGTGCATCATCGCGGCGTCAAAATCATCGTCCATCGAAGTGCGTTCATGCCGTACCTTCTCGTCGAAGAAGTTGGAGAAGTCGTCGTTATTGAGCCAGTCGTTGAGCCATTCTTCGTCAGTCATGCTGCTGCGCGACTTATTCTCAGCCCTTTGGGCAACCGCTGGTGGGTCGGTGAGCTGGCTGTCTACGAGGGTGTAGGCCTTTGTGAGCAACGAGAACATGGCTGACTCCTTAACTGCTAGATCACACTTCGGTGGAACCAATCCACTCCATACCAAGATAGGCGTCGGCGCAGGCCCGCTCGGGCAAGCCCAGATGCAGGTCGCAGAGCTGCTGGTGTGTCCAACCGCCTTCCGGTGCCGGGAACTCGATGGGCGGATAATCGGACACCGATTGCACGATGATGCGCAGGGTTTGGGTGGCCAATGAAGGGGTCAGCAGCTCTGGCTCATTGCCTTGTACGTCGGTGATGAAGTGCATGTTGTACCTCGCGGTTCATGAGCGGGTGGCTCGCGGCGGAAAAAACAACTTTGATTTATTACACCTGTATTTATTATACTAAACCCTGATGCTGATGCAATTTTTACAGGTGTAATAAATGCAAGAATCTGACAGCAATCGGCGGCGTGGTGCCCCCCATAAACCCGATGAGATGAAGCGCACGGCCCGGTTGGGCGCGGTCCAGCTCACGGAAGAACAGCTGGCTACCTATGAGCTGGTGGCCAAGATGGAAGGCAAGAGTAAGTCGCAGTGGATAAGGGACACTCTGGATGCTCGGTGCGAGCTGGCACTGCTCTTTGCGAAACAGCCCAAGCCAGAGTGAACCCCAGAGCCGTCGCTCCCACGGGCAGGCCACGGGTTCCTTCAAGGACTGGCAGATGAGCAGGGTGAGAGCGTGAACATTTTGTTAAATTTCACCCAGTTTTTTGAGACCCGCATTGAGTACCGTTTCCAGATATT
>NZ_JAPCIQ010000069.1:0-22539 GCF_027707405.1 Aeromonas sp. QDB68
TTAAAGAGCGACGCAGCTTTTGGCTGCTGCGGGAGTGGCATTCTACTCAACCGCCTTCTCGAGTCAAGCCTTATTTTCAAAGGCTTTTCGAGGCTACCGACCGGCTTGTTTGCGTTGCCGCTTGCCCTGTCGATGGAGGCGCATTATAGAGACATAGATCACATTGGCAAGCTCTCATCGCAATAAAATTGCGAAAAAATGCCAATTCTTAGTTATTCATATCAAAACACAGTTTTTATACAGACTTACCCACAGGGCAAGCCCCAGAAGGGCTCATTCTGCACCCTATTACCTCCCGTTCCTCTCTGCCCGTCTCCTGTTCGAAGGGTTGCTGACCATATCAATCCGTATTTAAAGGAAGAGAATCGCAAAGTGACGCTCAGACCAGTCCTGCCTCAGCAACCCAGGCAGCGATCAGCTCGGCTGCCGCCATGGAGCGGCAGCCCGATATATTCTGCCCGGCCCAGAGTGGCGAGAAACCGCGGTCACCCGCCTTTTCGGCTGCGGCACGCAACGGAGCCAATGCGCCGCTGGCATACGGGAAGTCTGGCGGCAACACCGAAAGAGGGCCGAGTTCCCGCATCAAGCGGTTGACTATGCCCCGCGCCGGACGGCCGCTGAACAGATTGGTCAGTGCGGTGTGTTGGCCATGCCTCCCCTGCAGCGCCGCACGGTGCAGGGGCGAGGTCGTCGCCTCGTGGCAGCAGAGGAACGCCGTTCCCACCTGGACTGCGCTGGCCCCCAGTGCCAAGGCAGCCTTGATCCCCTTGCCGTCGACTATGCCCCCGGCGGCGATGACCGGGATCGCTACTGCCGCCACTACCTGTGGCAGAAGGGTAAAGGTGCCCTGCTGCAAGCTGAGATCCTCACTCAGGAAGTGACCGCGATGGCCACCCGCCTCCAGCCCCTGGGCGATGACGGCATCGGCTCCGTGGTCAGCAAGCCACTGCGCTTCTGCCACCGTGGTGGCGCTGGCAAACACTTTTGCGCCTGTGGCTTTTACCTGGGCAAGCAATTCGGGCTCGGGCAAGCCGAAGTGGAAACTGACCACGGCAGGTCTGAACTCTGCAAGCAGGGCCGCATGCTCGTCATTGAAGGGGGCCCGAGAGGGGGCTCGCGACGGCGCCGCGGCATCCAGCCCGAACTCGGCGTAATAGGGTAACAGTACCTGGCGCCAGCGCTGCTCCGCTGCCGGTTCCGGCTCGTGCTGCCGATGGCAAAAGAAGTTGATGTTGTATGGGCCTGGCCCGCTGGCGGCGAGGCGGCTCAGCTCCTGGCGCAGCTCGGCACCACTCAGCATGGCGGCAGGCAGGGAGCCCAGTGCCCCCGCACTGGTCGCCGCCATCGCCAGGGCGCTGTTCTGCACGCCCGCCATGGGGGCCTGAATGACGGGATAGCGCATCCCCAGTTCGGCAAAGAGCGTCATATGATGGTTTCCTGTTTCTGATGGTCAGTCTGATTGTGCGCCAGAGGCGGGTTGAGTCGGCAGATCGCACCTGACGTGCTGACACGTCGTCTGGCGATATCGCCTGTCCAGTTCCCGGCCAGACATCCTGTCTTGGCTTTCATCCATCAGGCTCCTTGAGGTTCATTGCACATCGGGCCCGCGAAGGGCCCGAACGTGAAGTGTCAACGCACGCTGCGCAGCAGGAAGTCCGGCTGGCCACAGGAGCGGCGCTCCCGCTTCTGCATCTCGTCGGAGCAGGGGACGGCATCCGTTCCCTGCTTGTTGATGCAGATGTAGATCTCCCGCAGGAAACGGCCCCCATCAGCGCAAGCCACCGTGATGTTGTCGGGGGCCAGCCACGGGTTGGCGCTCGCCAGATCGGCCTTGAGCTGGAAGCTGGTTTTGCGCAGCGGCTCTTCCGGCGATTGATAGGCGGCCGGGATCTTCACCTTCTGGCGCAGATCGCTGGCCAATTGGTGAAATGCCTCCTGGCTCAGCCCGGAACAGGTGCCGTGCTTCTCCCATTCATGGCGATAGAGGAAGCGGCTGGGGTAGAGCCCGGCAAACTGTTGCTCCATATCCGCATCCAGCCGCTCGCGGGTGCAGCTGGCGGGGTAGCCGCGCTGATACTGGGGCCAGAGCCCATGCAGCACGAACCCCAGCTTGCGGGCGCACTGCTCCCGATCCCCTGGCTTGATGGCGCAATGCTCGGGCGACCAGGAGAGTGCCATGGCGTAATAGTCAAACTCCCCCGCATAGCCTTTGCCCTGGGCGGCGGAGATCCACAACAGCGACCCCACCAGCCATACCATGACCTGCTTCATCTCTCGTTCCCCCTCATCTCTTTGCACCCGGTTGCGCCCCATTTTGCGCCCTCATGCTCCCATAACAGGGAGTCAAAGAACAATCGCTCAAAATGGCCTTACTCACTATGGGTCAGACCAGTAAAAGGTTTCCCCTGCCGGATCAGAGGCGTAAGCTGGCTCTCCGGCGGGCCTTCATGACGCGCCACGTTTCCCCGATTTCATCAGCAACAGGACGTAACATGATCCGCAAGAATCCCTCAGGTCACCTGCCCGTTATCGACGAATCCGCCTATATCGACAAGACCGCCATCATCTGTGGCAAGGTGATCATCAAGGAGAACGTGTTTGTCGGCCCCTATGCCGTGATCCGCGCAGACGAAGTGGACGAGAGCGGTGACATGGAACCCATCGTCATCGGCGCCAACTCCAACATTCAGGATGGCGTCGTCATCCACTCCAAATCCGGCGCTGCCGTCACCATCGGCGAGTTCAGCTCCATCGCCCACCGCAGCATCGTCCACGGCCCCTGCGAAGTGGGTAACCGGGTCTTCATCGGCTTCAACAGCGTGCTGTTCAACTGCCACATCGGCGAAGGGTCCGTGGTGCGCCACAACTCCGTGGTCGATGGCTGCGATATTCCCCCCGGCTTCTATGTCCCCTCCACCACCCGCATCAACCAGCAGAGCGATCTGGCGCAGATCCCGCGCGTCACCGTGGACGCCACCGAGTTCTCCGAGGATGTGGCTCACACCAACATCGACCTCGTCAAGGGTTACAAGGCGCTCTCCAACGAGTTTTGATCCGGCGAGCGGTTCACGACACACAACGAGCGCCACGGCGCCCGTTGTCACAACTGTAAAGAGGGCGAAAAGAGGGTGTAAAGGTGGTTGAGCCGGGCGCACGCGTCGCGTTTGATGGGGGCGTTCCCATCAATGGAGTCATCATCATGTCACGCTATCCTGTCGCCCTTGCCCTGCTGCTGGGCACCACGCTCCTTCATGCAGGCGAGATGCCGCCCCCGATGGGCGCCCGCCAAGGAGGCCCCATGACACCGTCCTCCTCCGTGCTCTATCACGCCAGCAAGCAGGGGGCGGATCCCCAGGCCCTGGTCCAGGCGCTGTCCAAAAACATTGATGCCGCCAAGCCGGATACCCGCTACGAGGTCACGGTCAGCGTGCGCGAACTGCCGCCCCAGCCACTCAAACCCCAGCCCGCCGGTGCGCCGCTCAAGGGGCAGTGAGATGAGTCTGCACCGCCCTTCACTCTGGCTGCTTGCCATGGCCATCGCCCTGCCCGCCATGGCGGGTCCGGGGAACATTGGCAGACCGGGCGGATGGGAGAGCCCTGCCCCGCAGTACGGCCATGGGGCTGGCCCTGGCTTCGGCCACCGCGTCGACAGGCTGCCGGGAGGGGTGGAAACACTGCTGCTGGCCGGGCTCACCTACTATGTGCTCGACGGCATTTTCTACCGCCGGCAGGAGAACCACTATGTGGTGGTCTCCCCGCCTCCTCAGGTCCTGGTGGTGGCAGAGACAGGGCTCATCCCTCTTGATCTGGATGGCCGCCGCTATTACGTCAGGGAGGGTCACTACTACCTGCGAGAAATAGACGGGCGCTACACCGAGGTGCCGCCGCCAGCGGCGCTGCGCTGAATCGCACGGAGGAACAGATACGAGCAGGGGGCCTTGGCCCCCTCTTTCATTACAGGGGTTTTACCCCACTCGGGTCTGAGCCGCGTACCTCAGGACGGGTCATGCACTGGCAGCGTCATGGTCACTCTCAGCCCCCCCTGTGCGCGATTGCGCGCCTGGATGGTACCGCCCTGCAGAATCACCGCCTTGCGGGCGATGGCGAGCCCGAGCCCGTAGCCCTTGCCCATGCGGGGTGAGCCGATGCGCACGAAGGGGTCGAAGATCCCCGCCAGCTTCCCCTCCTCCACCCCGGGCCCCCGATCGGCGATGGAGAGCTGCATCTCCTGGCCCAGGCGCAGCACGCGAACATTCACCATCTGGCCCGACTGCGAGAAACGCAGGGCGTTGCGCACCACATTATCCACGGCGCGGCGCACCAGCTCGGCATGCCCCAGCAGGAGGCAACCCTCCCCCAGCGCCGCCTCGAGCGCTATCTCGACTCCGGATTGCTGGGCTTCGAACCTGGCATCCTGGACGACGGTCTCCACCAGCGCCAGCAGGTCGTAGTGGCTCTGCTCAAGCCCGTGGCCCTGCTCGGCACGGGAGAGGGTCAGCAGCTCCCCTATCATCCTGTCCATCCGCTCCGTCTCGAGCCGGATCCGCGCCAGGGCGTCGCTCGCCTTCTCCGGGCGCTGCTCCGCCAGGCCGATGGCCATCTGGATGCGGGCCAGGGGGGATCGCAGCTCGTGGGAGACGTCGTGAAGCAGCTGCTCGCGCCCCTCGACCAGTTGCTGCAACCGCTCCACCATGAGATCGAACTCCTTCGCCACCTCCGTCAGCTCGTCCCGGCGCCAGCGCAGAGCGGGCCAGAGTCTGACCTCCAGATCCCCTCTGGCTACCCGATCGAAGCTGCGCCGCAGGGCGTTCATGGGCCGGGTCAGGTGCCAGGCGAACAGAATGCTGAACAAGAGTCCCCCCAGGCCGCCAATCCAGAGCATGGGCGGAGGAATGTTGAGCCAGGAGAGGGGGCCGGGAGCAAGCCCGCCGGGGAGGACGCGCGGGTCCGCTCTGGTCTGCAGCAGATAGGTCTGCCCGTCGCTGGCAATCACGGTGCGTGTCAGCACGCTGCCCGGGCCAGGTTCCCCGGAGGCTGGCAGCCTGGATGCCCGGGGCGCTGGCCGGGGAGGCGCATCGGAGACATCAAGGAGTGTTATCTGCAGCAACGGCGGCGACATGGCCTGGCTCAATGCCGTCGCAGCCTCGATTCCCCCCTTTGCCAGCACGGCTGCCGCCATCTCCAGATGCTGGCTCGCCAACTGCTGGGCCAGGTGCTCTTCCGGGGGGTCACGCTCGGCACGAAAACCGAGCCAGAGCAGTTGGCTGACCAGCACGATGGCCAGCCAGAACCCCAGCAGAATCTTCCAGAACAAACGTCCCTTGAGGATCACCGTATCTTGTACCCTATGCTGCGCACCGTCTCTATGGTGACGGCCTCCCCCGCTTTTTGCTGCAGTTTCTGCCTCAGGTTGCAGATGTGCACATCGACGCTGCGATCATAGGCCTCCCTCGGGCGCCCTACCCCTTGCAGGGAGAGGGTGTCCTTGGTGACCACCTGCTCCGGTGCTCGCACCAGCAACACCAGCATGTTGAACTCGGTGGCGGTCAGCTCCAGTGGCTCCCCCTGCCAGAGACAGACCCGGTTGGCCGGGGTGACCGTCAGATCCCCCAGGATGAGGGCATCCGGCGAGGGGGTTGCGCTCCCCCCCTCGTTGACCCGCCGCAGAACGGCCCGCAGCCGGGCCACCAGCTCCCTGGGGTAGCAGGGTTTGGGCACATAGTCATCGGCCCCCATCTCCAGTCCCACCACTCGATCCACGTTGTCCCCCTTGGCGGTCAGCATGATGATCGGCAGGCGGCTGCGCTGGCGCACCTGGCGCAGCACCTCGGTGCCGCTCAAGTCGGGCAGCATCACATCCAGCAGCAGGGCGCTGTAACGGCCGGAGAGGGCATGGTGCACACCTTCCCCTCCGGTCAGCACCTGGGTGGTATCAAACCCTTCTCCCCCCAGGTATTCACTCAACATGGCGCCCAGTTCGGCATCGTCATCCACCAGCAGGATCTTCATATGCGGTCTCCCTTGTCGGCGGCCATTTTCGCCGCTTGCCACGCACTTGGCAGCCATTTTTACGAAACCCTTACGCTTGGCGCAAAGAGCCTTAACCCGGCTCTGGGGTAGAGTGCCGCCGTGATCGTCATTCAGGATACAGGTTGTCATGCCCACGTTCTCCCCTCGTCTCTTCTGGCTGCTGCCCCTGTGCGCCCTCGCCCTGTTGCTGGCCTGGCGCCCCCAGGCTAAGGCACCCGCCAGCGACTACATCACCGCCAGCGCAAAGATCCGGGATCTGGAGCAGCTCATCATGGCGGACGGCACCCTGAAGGCGCGCAAGCAGGTGAGCGTGGGCGCCCAGGTGTCGGGCCAGATCAAGAAACTGCACGTGACTCTGGGGCAGGAGGTCAAACAGGGGGAGCTGCTGGTCGAGATCGACGATCTGCCCCAGCAGAACGCCCTCAAGGATGCCCTGGCCCAGCGCGACAACCTCCAGGCCCAGCTGGATTCCAAAGAGGCCACCCTTCGCAATGCCCGCCTGGCATACCAGCGCCAGCGGCAGATCGTCGCAAGAGGTCTTGGCAGCACGGCCGACCATGACAGCGCCAAGGCGACCCTGGACGAGACCCTGGCCGATATCCGGGCCCTCAACGCCCAGCGGGTGCAGGCCGAGATCGCGGTGGACACAGCCCGGGTCAACCTGGGGTATACCCGGATCCTGGCCCCCCTCTCCGGTACCGTGGTGGCCATGCCGGTGGAGGAGGGGCAGACCCTCAACGCCAGCCAGAGCACCCCTACCCTGCTCAAGATTGCCCAGCTCGACACCATGACGGTGGAGGCCAGGATCTCCGAGGCCGACGTCATCAACGTCCGGGTCGGCATGCCGGTCTATTTCACCATTCTTGGCAACAGCCAGCGCCGCTTCGAGGGATCCCTGCGGGCCATCGAGCCCGCCCCCGACACCATCAATGACGACGACACCACCAGCAGCAGCGACAGCAGCGCCATCTATTATCACGGCCTGTTCGAGGTGCCCAACCAGGACGGTCAGCTCAGGATCAGCATGACGGCCCAGGTCTATCTGGTGGTCGTCCGGCTCAAAGATGCGCTGGTGATCCCGGCCATCGCCCTGCAGGGGGATCAGGTCAGGGTGATCGACGACGGAGGCCGGATCAGCCTGCGCCGGGTCAAGGTCGGCCTGAACAACAAGGTGGATGCCCAGATCCTGTCGGGCCTGAGCACCGGTGAGCGGGTCATCGTCAGCGAAGTGAACGCAGGCCAGAGCAACGCCGCCGGGGGCATGCCGCCCCCCATGGGGATGTGACCATGGGCGCCTTGTTGCAACTGCGGGGCATCCGCCGCCACTTCAAAGAGGGTGAGCGCACCGTCACCGTGCTCGATGGCATCGATCTGGCGATCGCCCGTGGAGAGATGGTGGCCATCGTCGGCGCTTCGGGCTCCGGCAAATCCACCCTGATGAACCTGCTGGGCTGCCTGGATCAGCCGAGCGAGGGGGCCTATCTGGTGGCCGGGCGCGATACTGCCACCCTCAGCCGGGACGAGCTCGCCGCCCTGCGCCGGGAGCACTTCGGCTTCATTTTCCAGCGTTATCACCTGCTGGCGGATCTCGATGCCCGCACCAATGTGGAAGTGCCCGCCCTCTACGCCGGTCTGGATCCGGCCGAGCGACGCCAGCGGGCCGAGGCCCTGCTGACCCGCTTCGGCCTCGCCAGCCGGCTCGAACACAAGCCAAGCCAGCTCTCCGGCGGCCAGCAGCAGCGGGTCAGCATCGCCCGGGCCCTCATCAACGGCGGCGAGGTGATCCTGGCCGACGAGCCGACCGGGGCCCTCGACAGCCAGAGCGGCGCCGAGGTGATGGCGAGCCTTCAAGCTCTGCATCGCCAGGGCCACACCCTGGTGATCGTCACCCACGACATGGACATCGCCCGCCACGCCGAGCGGATCATCGAACTGAAAGATGGCCGAGTGATCGCCGATCGCCGCACGCGCGAGCCACAGGCCCTTCCCCAGGCGACCCAGGCCGCCACCAAGACGTCCGCCAGGGGGAAGACCCCGCTGATGGCGGGGCTCGGGAATGCCCTGCAGATGGCCCTCAAGGCCATGGTTGCCCAGCGTCTGCGCACCTTTCTCACCATGCTCGGCATCATCATAGGTATCGCCTCGGTGGTGACCGTGGTGGCCCTCGGGCAGGGCTCCCGGGAGCGAGTGCTGGAGAACATCAACGCCATGGGCACCAGCACCCTGGAGGTGTTCCCCGGCCGCGGCTTCGGGGACATGCGCTCCGCTACCATACAGACGTTGCGGCTCGGGGACGCCGAGGCCATCGCCCGGCTGGACTACGTGCACAGCGTCACCCCCAGCCTCAGCACCAGCGCCACCCTGCGCCTTGGCAGCACCGCCGTCTCCGGCACCATCAACGGCGTCGGCGCCCAGTTCTTCCAGGTCAGGGGCTATCGCCTGGCCCAGGGCATGGGCTTTGATCGCCAGAGCGAGGAGAGCCTGGCCCAGGAGGTGGTGATCGACGAGCACACCCGGGACAAGCTGTTCGCCCCGACCCAGTCCCCCCTGGGCCAGGTGATCCTGCTGGGGGATCTGCCCTGCCGGGTGATCGGGGTCGCCATCAAGAACCAGAGCGGCTTTGGCAGCGACGAGACCCTCAACGTCTGGATCCCTCATACCACCGCCATGAGCCGCCTGCTGGGGCAGAGCCATCTGCGCAGCATCAGTGTGCGCGTGCGGGACGAGGTGAGCCTGGACGCCGCCCAGGACGGCATCAGCCGCCTGCTCACCCTGCGCCACGGCAGCCAGGACTTCTTCCTGCTCAACACCGACAGCATCCGTCAGACCATCAGCCAGACCAGCGCCACCCTGACCACGCTGATCGCCCTCATCGCCCTCATTTCCCTGATCGTCGGGGGCATAGGGGTGATGAACATCATGCTAGTCTCGGTCACCGAGCGCACCCGGGAGATAGGGGTGCGGATGGCGGTCGGCGCCCGGACCCGGGATATCCAGCAGCAGTTCCTCATTGAAGCCGTGCTGATCTGCCTGCTGGGGGGCGTGCTCGGCATCGCCCTCTCCCTGGTAGTGGGCCAACTGTTCGACCACTTCAGCAGCGGCGTCCGGATGAGCTACTCCCTTGCCGCCATGGGGGTGGCCTGCCTTTGCGCCAGCCTGATCGGGGTAATATTCGGCTTCGCCCCGGCCCGCCGGGCCGCCAAGCTGGAGCCCATCCACGCACTGGAGCGCGAATAGCCCGCATTGACGCCGGGGTGACGCCACTCACCCCGACACCGGATCGGGGGCCGATGCCCGGCCCCGCCACCAAGCCTGAACGCCCGCACTTCTTCCCTGAATGCGCGGGTTCTTTGACCGGGTCCCGTACCCGGTCTTTTTTGTCTCCCGCCCGCCACACCCACAAAAAAAGCCGCCCGAAGGCGGCTCTTGTCATCACGGGCCAGGCGGTTACCCCGGGCCATCAGGCGCCGATGATGCCGCCATCGTCCCGGGTGATCCGCAACACAGCGGAGCGGGGGATGGCGGTGCCGCCGTCCGGGAAATGGGAGGGAGCCCCCTCCTCACCCGGGTGCTGCACCCCGACGAACATGGTGCGCCAGTCTGGCGTGAAGGTGAGGCCCGTTATTTCGCAGGCCACGGGGCCGGTCAGGAAGCGGCGCACCTCGCCGCTCGCGGGATCGGCGCACAGCATCTGGTTGTTGCCCATGCCGGCAAACTGCTTCTCGTTGGAGTAATCGCCGTCGGTCTGGATCCAGAGCCGCCCCGCCTCGTCGAAGCCGATGCCGTCCGGGCTGTTGAACATGTTGTCCGGATGGATGTTGGCACTGCCCGCCATCAGCCCCTCCTTGTGCACGCCAGGGTTGCCCGCCAGCAGGAAGAGATCCCACTCGAAGCTGTCGCTCCCGTGATCGTCCCCCATCGGGCGCCAGCGGATGATCTGGCCATAGGGGTTCTCGGCCCTGGGGTTGGCGCCATCGAGAGGTTGGTTCTCCTTGATGCCGCGGTTCTTGTTGTTGGTCAGGGTGCAGTAGACCTCGGCCCTGTGGGGATGCACGGCCACCCACTCGGGCCTGTCCATGGTGGTGGCGCCGAGCCGGGTCGCCGCCTCCCGGGCGAAGATGAGCACCTCCCCCTGATCGGCGAAGCCGTTCTCCCGGGTCAGACCATGCTCGCCGTGCACCAGGGGCAGCCACTGGCCGGTGCCCTTGAGCTCCCCCTCCCTGGCCTCGAAGCGGGCCACATAGAGGGTGCCCTCGTCCAGCAGATCCCGGTTGGCGGGGTCATTGCCCGGCGCCACCTTGTTCTTCGAGACGAAGCGGTAGATGTGCTCCCCCCGCTCGTCATCGCCGAGGTAGACCACGGCGCGGCCATCCTGGTTGACGGTGAAGGCCGCATTCTCATGCTTGAAACGGCCAAGGGCGGTGCGCTTCTTCGGGGTGGAGGCGGGATCGCGGGGATCGATTTCCACCACCCAGCCGAAGCGGTGCGGCTCCTGGGGATGCTTCGCGAGATCGAACCGCTCGTCAAATTTGTGCCAACCAAAGCCCGCATCCTCGGCGGCCAGACCGTAGCGGGCGGCGCGCTGGTCCAGCGCCGGCTTGCCCTCGCTACCGAAGTAGCCGTTGACGTTCTCCTCGCAGGTGAGGTAGGTGCCCCAGGGGGTCTGGCCATTGGCGCAGTTGTTGAAGGTGCCAAGGGCGGTGCGCCCCTCGGGATCGGCCTGGGTCTTGAGCAGGGCATGGCCCGCCGTCGGGCCGCTCAATGTCATGGGGGTCGTGGCGGTGATGCGGCGGTTGAGGGCCCCCTTGGGGTTGGCCTGCCACTTGCCATCGATGCGCACCAGCTCCACCAGGGAGACCCCGTGGGCCGCCTGGGCCTTGGCGACAGCCTCTGCACTGAGGGTCTTACCGCCATCCGCAAACAGGTATTCGTAGTTGGTGTATTCGTTGTTGACGGCGAGCAGGGCGCGATCCGGGCCCAGGGGGAAGAAGCTCATACCGTCGTTGTTGTCGCCAAACTGGCGGGCCTGGGCCTTGGCGTCGTTGCTTTGGGCAAAGGCGGGGGCATCGGGGAAGAGGGCATCTCCCCAGGCGATCAGCACCTCGGCCTTGTAGCCGGGCGGCACCACTATGGTGTCGGCCACCGAGGCGGGCACGGCCTGGAAGCCAAGCAGCGGCCGGGTTGCGGCGGCCACGGCCTGGGCCACGGGGCTCGCGGCAAAGAAGGCCACCATGCTGGCGGCGCCCACCCCTTTGAGGAAGCCACGGCGGCTGAGACCCGCCTCGATGAGGCGGTTGAACGCCGGCTCCTGCTCGCGGGGGTGGTTGGCACTGTCTTTCTTGTCAAAACGGCTCATCGGCTTTTCCTTGTTATCTCGGCGCAATCATTGCGTCATCACGGCGTCCGGCCACAGCATGGCAGCGCTTTATTAAGCGAGGATGACAAATGATGAGATAACCGGCTGGCCTGGCAAGACGCCACCGCCAACGACAAGGGGCGGTGGACAGGAGTCCCACCGCCCCGAAAGACATGTCGCCGACAGAAGGGTTGAACCCTATCCGCACTTCTTCAGACTGATATGCCCGTTTGTACCGGATAGCACCCGCTGGCAGCGTCTAGTTGCACTTCTTCAGGCTGATATGCCAGTTGGCGCCGGATTGCACCTGGTGTCTGGCGGCGAAGCTGTCCATGTTCAGGGCCACCGACACCTGCAACAGGCTGTTGAGGTAGACCAGGGGCTGGCCTTCAGGTACATCGCCAAAGCTGCTGACGTAGGGGGCCTTGCCCTCGTATTTCAGCGCATCCCCTTCGCTGATCCTGATGCAGGCGTTGTCCCCCTTGTGGATGCCTGCCTTGCCGAGCAGGGCCTCGTCGATGTTGGTCCAGACGTTGCCGTACTGCACATCCAGGATCGGGATGGTGCCCTTCAAGGTGCCATCCTGCTCGACCACGGCAGGCTGATAGGGGATGGTCACCACCTCGGCGGGCAGCAGGGGCCCCACCTGCTCGAAGCTGATGGCACCGGAGGCGAGGCGCGCGCCGGTGTAGGCGTAGACGTCGCGGCCGTGGAAGGTGTAGGACTTCTCGGAGCCCTCGAGGCGGTTGGTCTTCTCGTCTATCTGGCGCACCGCCTCGATGCCGAAGTGCTCCGCCACCAGGGTCAGGGTGCCGTTGTCAGGGCTGACGATGTAGTGGCCGCTCCTGGTCTTGAGTACCACCGACTTGCGTTCGGTGCCGACACCGGGGTCCACCACGCTGACGAAGACGGTACCCGCGGGCCAGTATTGCAGGGTCTGATAGAGGCGGTAGGAGGCTTCCCAGATGTTGTAGGCCGGGATCTCATGGGTCAGGTCATGGAGCGGCAGGGTGCGGTCCACCCCGAAGGCGACCCCCTTCATGGCCGAGACGGCGCCATCCTTGAGACCGAAGTCGGTCTGGAACACCAGAGCCTCGTTGGCAAGGGCACTCGCCCCCACCAGAGAGAGAGCGAGCACGAGGGCGCGGTGGACGATACGAATATCCATGTCAGGGCTCCTTTAAAGACGTTTGGACGTCCAGATTGCCACTCATGGCGATCTTTGCAACCCCTGATGCCCGAATGGGGGGCGAAATGACTCGCCAATCCGCCCCGTGCGGGTGTATCCATGGGGCATCCAACGCCGGGAGCACACCAGATGACCAGAGAGCATCACGACACCATTTTGCTGAGCCTGGGCAATACCCGAAGCCAGGTCGCGCTCACCGCGGCCGATGGCACCAGCCAGACATTTGCATTGACACTGGGGCTCGATGCCCTGACCCCGGGACCCTTTCGCCGGGATCCGCCGACGCCCCTGGAGCTTGAGCAAGCCATCATGGTGGTGGAGGATGTGCTGATGCCCCTCGCGGCACGGATCCCGCCCCACCCCGTGCTGCACCTGCAAAGCCCGGAGCCCCTGGCCGAGGTGCTCGGCAACCGGGTGCAGAGCCGGGAGAACATAGAGCGGTTGTTCGGTCAGCTTGCCGCCATGGTGGAGGGGGATCTCCTGGCATCGGCTCAGTTGCCGAGGGAGAAGCGCATCGCCGCCGCCCTGCTGATCCTGCGGGAGTGGATGCATCACCTGGATGCCGGGAGCGTCGTCCTGGTCGATGGGTGATGCCTTGTCACACAGCGGGTTCGAAGCGCCGCCGAGACACCGCCCAGGCCAGCCCCAGGCTTGTCAGGGTGCTGCCGACGAAGAGCAGATCCAGCGCGACGCCAAGGCCGGCCCCGTCGCTCACCCAGCCCAGCAACACGGGCACCCAGTTCGCCACATAGGCGATCACATAGAAGAGGGAGAGCAGCCGCGCATGGCTGGCCGCGGGGGCGATGCGGTTGACCAGGGTCGCACTGCCCACGAACACGGCCCCCTGGGCGTAACCCGCCACCAGCAGCCCCAACCCCGCCAGCCAGCTCGGCAGGCCGTGCACGGCCCCGGCAAAGAGCAGCACGCACAGCGCCAGGGCCAGCACGCCGCTTTGCAGGGTATGGCGAGCATCCAGGCGACGGGCCCAGAGCTGGCAAAGCCCGGAGAAGACCAGATAGGCCGCGACAAGATAGCCGAACAGCCCCAGATCCGTCATGCCCAGCATCTCGCTCACCACCTTGGGACCCATGGCCAGCAAACTGGCCGCCACCGCCCAGGCGGTGAAGAGCGCCAGGGCGCAAAGGAAGAACCCGGCCCCCGTGGCCCTGAGCCCCTCTCCCAGGGAGCCGCCACCCTGCCCGCTCGGGGCGGCCTTCGTCGCCCTCACCCCTTTGGGCCAGCTCAACACCAGCCCCCCGATGGCGCAGGCCGCCATCCCCAGGATCAGCAGAAACGGCAGCGTGGTCGGGTAGAGATCCTGCTGCAGCGCCAGCCCGCTGAACACGGGGCCAAGGGCCAGCCCGGCGGTGAACGATAATGTGGCGCTCAGCGCCGCCCGCTTGCCCCCATCCCTGGGGCCAAAACGCAGCAGCGCCACATTGGCGGCACCGGTCAGGCTGCCCGTGCCAATCCCGGCCAGCAGCCGCGCCAGCAAAAGGGCCCAGAAGCTGTCGGCCAGGGAGAAGAGCAGTGCCCCGCCCCCGACCGCCACCAAGGCAGGCAGGATCAGGGTGCGCAGATCCGCCACTCGTCCTGCCAGGTTGCCCACCCCGAACAAGGCGATGAGCACGCCCCCCGCATAGCCGCCATAGATGAGGCTGAGGCCGAGATCGCTCAGAGCCAGGGCCGCCTGGTAATGGGGATAGAGCGGGGTAGGCACGCTGCTGTTGAGCAGGGCCGACATCAGGGCGAGGGAGAGAAACCAGCGCAGACGAGGATGGACAACCTGACCTGGCTCGCAAGCCGGGACGCTTGAGACAGACATGGACACTCCAGTGGCAGACGAATGAAACCGCAATCGGGAGCGACATCATAGCGATCCCGCCCACCCCGGACTGCGGCAGTTCTGCATCACGCCGACTCAATCCTGCATCACGTCGGGGTAGCGCGGCCCTTGGCCGGGGAGCCGCAGGCACGCACCGGACCCGGTCTATCCCCTTGTGCTGCCATCCCCGCTGGCATCTAATATTGCGGCGCCAATCGGGCGTTCTGCTTGAGTGAGGAGCAAGCATGATCAATTGGGACGATGCCCGCTTCTTCCTGGCCCTGGCACGGCGGGGCAGCCTGCGGCAGGCCGGACTCGAGCTCGGGGTGGATCAGGCCACCGTCGGGCGGCGGATCACCCTGCTCGAGCAGCAGCTGGGGGCCAAGCTGTTTATCCGCACCCCCAGACACTATCGCCCCAGCCCCCTGGGGGAAGCGCTGCTGCCCCAGGCCGAGGCCATGGCGCAGGCGGCCCTGGCCATGATGCGCACCGCGAGCCTGGGGGAGCTGGAAGGGGAGCTTTGCATCGCCACCACGGACACCCTGGCCCAGGGCTTCGTGCTGCCCGCGTTCACCCTGCTGCGCCAGCGCCACCCCGGCATCCGCCTCAAGTTGCTGACCGCCGTCAGCGTGAGCGACATCCCCAATCAGGAGGCGGATCTCGCCATTCGCAGCGTGCGCCCCGAGCAGGGAGATCTCGTGGTCAAACGGCTCGCCACCATCAAGATGGGGCTCTACGCCTCTCCCGACTACCTGGCCAGGCGGGGCACGCCCCGCTCGGGTCAGGCACTGCAAGAGCACGACCTGCTGCTCTTTCCCAAAGAGCTGGTGGCCCGTCACTGGCTGAGTCTGTGCGGCGAACCGCTCCACGAACCCAACGTGGTCCTGCAGAGCAATGCCCAGCTGGTGCTGATGGCCGCCGCCCGGCAGGGGCTCGGCATTGCCCTGCTCTCCACCTTCCTCGCCGAAGAAGACCCCGCCCTGGTGCGCCTGCTGCCTGACCAGCACGATCCCATCGACATCTGGATGGTGCTGCACCCGGATGTGCAGAAGACGGGCCGAATGCGCGCCCTGGTGGCAGCCCTGGAGGAGGTGTTCCAGCCCCTGCAACAGACCCGGTCACCCGCCACCCCCTGTCAAACGCACAGGGATTGAGCGGGTATGCCCCCCATACGGGGCACTTTCTTCGCAACGAACCATGTTAGAGTCCGCCGCTGTTTTTTCCTTTGATAACGGGGCCTTACATGAAGAAGTTTGTTGTTTCATCCAGTGTCATCCTGATGGCGGGCTTGCTGACAGCCTGTGCGAGCGAGTCGTCGCGCACCCTGGAGGTACCCAAGGTTGCCTCCTATCAGAGCCACTATCAGGGCGCACGCAGCCCCATCGCCGTCGGCAAGTTCGACAACCGTTCCAGCTACATGCGTGGCATCTTCTCCGACGGCGTGGACCGGCTGGGCAACCAGGCGAAAACCGTACTGATCACCCACCTGCAGCAGACCGGCCGCTTCAGCGTGCTGGATCGCGACAACATGGCGGAGATCCAGGCCGAAGCCGGGATCAAGCAACAGGCTCAGCAACTCAAGGGCGCCGACTACGTGGTCACCGGCGACGTCACCGAGTTTGGTCGCAAGGAAGTCGGTGATCATCAGCTGTTTGGCATCCTGGGTCGCGGCAAGTCACAGATCGCCTATGCCAAGGTCAACCTGAACATCGTCAACGTCACCACCTCGGAAGTGGTCTTCTCTTCCCAGGGTGCCGGGGAGTACGAACTCTCCAACCGCGAGATCGTCGGCTTCGGCGGCACCGCCAGCTACGACTCCACCCTGAACGGCAAGGTGCTGGATCTCGCCATCCGCGAGGCCGTCAACAATCTGGTGAACGGCATCGAGACCGGTGCCTGGCGCCCGGCCCAATGAGGAGAGACGAGATGACGCTGTTCCGTCCTTCTCTGCTGCTGGTCAGCGGCCTGCTGCTGAGCGCCTGCGCCCAGGGGCCGCAGACGCTCTACAACTGGGAGCAATATCAGGGAGTGGTTTACCAGCACATGCAGGGTGACGACACCGGGGTCGAAGCGCAGATCGATGCGCTGGAGAAAAACCAGCAAGAAGCGAGCGCCAAGGGGCAGGCTGTGCCACCGGGCTTTCACGCTCACCTCGGCATGCTGTACGCCCAGCTCGGCAAGGATGCCCAGACTCGCGAGCAGTTCGAAACCGAGAAGCGCCTCTTCCCCGAATCGGCCCCCTTCATGAACTTCCTGATGTCCAACAAGAAGGGAGAGACCCAATGACCCTGCGCCCCCTCCTTGCCCTCACGCTGGGCGCCCTCCTCCTGGGCGGCTGCGCACAGGGCCCCGGCTACGACTACAGCAACTTCAAGGAGAGCAGACCAACCTCCATTCTGGTGCTGCCGCCGGTGAATCACTCGCCGGACATCAAGGCGGGCCCCAGCCTGCAATCCCAGATCACCTATCCGCTCGCCGAGTCCGGCTATTACGTGCTGCCGGTGGCGGTCACCAACGAGACGTTCCAGCAGAACGGCGTGACCGAGCCCGCCGACATCCAGGCGCTGCCCATCAAGAAGCTCCACGAGATCTACGGTGCCGATACCGCCCTCTACCTCGACATCAAGGAGTACGGCACCAGCTATCTGGTCATCTCCAGCGAGACAGTGGTCACCGCCAGTGCCCGCCTGGTGGATCTGCGCACTGGCAAGCTGCTGTGGGAAGGCAGTGCCAGCGCCAGCAGTGCCGAGCAGCAGGGCAATTCGGGGGGCGGCCTCATCGGCATGCTGGTGGTGGCGGTGGTCAATCAGATTGCCAACACCCTGACCGACAAGGGCCATGAAATCGCCGGCATCACCAGCGTCAGGCTACTCAGTGCCGACATGCCCAACGGCATCCTCCCTGGCCCCCGCTCGCCGAAATACCAGGCTCGCTAAGGCGCGTCGTCTCACTCCACACAAGAGGGCGCCATGCCCTCTTGTTTCAGCCCCCCCTTTCCCCCGCCCACCATCGAATGCGTTCTTATCGTCTATCTTTTTGATATTGCTGGCTCATTTTTGTGCACACCCCATGGCGCCCCACCAACTTCATCTGGTGATGCCCGGCAAAATCAGTTACAAAAAAGGCCTCTGTCACCACGGAAGCGTTCACGCCATGGCCGCCTCACTGCTGCGTTTCCTCCCCCGTCGATGGCTCACCCGGCTTGGCTGGCTCTGCCTGGCCCTGATGGGGCTCGGATTGGTGTGCAACTACACCTACTTCGTCATCAGGCACGACATGGCGCTCATCACCGCCAAGCAGCCCAACCTGTTCGAGGTGTTCTATCAGCGGGCTCGCATCCTGGCGCCGGAGAAACTGGCCGCCTTCATCGACAACAGCAGCATCAAGATGCCCATCTTCAGCGAGAACGGGGATGCGACGGCCTATGCCTATGGCTATGATCTCCCCACCCTGAAGCGCCTGGCGGTCATTCCCGTGTTGCCCCCGGCCAACCAGATGCTCCTCGCCTACCAATACGTCATCTCCAACCCCGAGGTCCTCAACCTCTACGCCTTCTATGATGATCGCCGCATGCTTGGCATGGTCGCCAGCAAGGGGATGCTGCCGAGCCAGTTGTTGCCCATCAACACCGACCTCAGCGACATCGAGCCCTGGACCCACTATTTCGGCTGCGCCTTTTTCGCGGCCACCCATGTCCCCTGCAGCACGGATGAAACCTGGGTATCCGAGATCTACACCGACACCTTCACCGGACTGAATACCATCACCCTCTACTTCCCCTTCGTCTATTACGAGCCCGCCATCAAGGACTACCGCTATGGACTCAAGGGCATCGACATCGCCGTCGACCGGGCGTTCAAGGATGTGCTACACCCCTTCGAGAGCCTCAATCCGACCCGGACCGTCCTCTCCTTCGAAGAGGTCGAGCCCTGCCGCCCGTTCCACCTCTGCCTGAGCACGCCGCTGATGCGCACTCAGGCAGGCAATGATCTCTACCTCAAGTGGTCATACAGTTACGGCGATTTCATCCGGTCCGTGCTCTACGGGGCGGCCTTCAAGCTCTATCTCATCATCCTGCTGCTGATCATGCTGACGGGGCGCAGCCTGGTTACCCGCCTGCGCACCCTGGCCCAGACCGACCACCTGACCCGACTGCCGCGCCGTGACATCCTGAACGAGGCGCTGCTGCAGGAGCACGACTACCTGATGATCCTCGACATCGACAACTTCAAGTCCGTCAACGATACCCATGGCCACGGGGTGGGTGACCTGGCGCTCGTCGCCTTCACCGCTCATCTCAAGGCCAATATTCGCAGGGGCGATGTCGCCATTCGCTGGGGCGGGGAAGAGTTCATCGTGCTGTTCAAGGGGATGGACGATGACAACATGATGCATCACTCCGCCGCCCGTCTGCTGGAGCGGCCATTGCGCATCCCCGAACTGCCCGCCCCCATCACCTTCTCCGCCGGAGTGACCCGCATTCGCGATTACCTGACGGTGACCGAGGCGGTGCAACTGGCCGACGACCTGCTCTATCACGTCAAGCAGCACGGCAAGCGCAATATCGCCTATTACCAGGGGCAAACCATCCGCCTTGTCCGCGATCCGGGTGACAATTCGGCCCCCTGAGCGGCCCGGCTTCTGCCGCTCCCCTGCTATCTGTTACCATCCCGGCCACGCTGATTGTTTCCGTCCCGGCCACGGGGCGGGATAACCCCATACTGGTGCCCTATGTCCATTGCCTCTTTCGCCGAACTGGCCCTCTCCCCCCGCTTGCAGCAAACCCTGGCCGAGCTTGGCTACGCCGCCCCCACCCCGGTGCAGGCCAGCGCCATCCCCCTGATCCTCGCGGGGCGGGATCTGATGGCGGGCGCCCAGACCGGCACCGGCAAGACCGCCGCCTTCGTGCTGCCGCTGCTGGAGCAGTTGCTGCAACACCCGACGAGCGATGGCCCTCGCCCCATCCGCGCCCTGGTGCTGGTGCCGACCCGCGAGCTGGCGGTGCAGGTTGCCGAGAGCGTCACTCGCTACGCCAGGGGCACCACTCTCACCAGCACGCTGGTCTACGGCGGGGTGAGCATCGCCGCACAGGTGGAGGCGCTGAACGCCGGGGTGGATATCCTCATCGCCACCCCGGGCCGCCTGCTCGATCACCTGCGCCAGGGGGCGCTCACGCTGGCCGAACTGCGCCATCTGGTGTTTGACGAGGCGGACAGGATGCTCGACATGGGCTTTATGGACGAGATCCAGGCGCTGTTGAAGCAAATCCCGGCGGATCGCCAGACCCTGCTGTTCTCGGCCACCTGCGATGACAACCTGTTTGCCCTCTGCAAGGTACTGCTGCGCGACCCGGCGCTGGTGGAAGTGGCACCGCGCAACACCACGGCGGCCGAGGTGGAGCAGCGGGTCTATGCGGTGGACAGCGATCGCAAGGTGGCGCTGGTCCAACACATGCTGACCGTGAAGGGCTGGGCGCCGGCGCTGATCTTCAGCCGCACTCGCCAGGGGGCCGACAAGCTGGCCCAGCAGCTTGGCAAGGGGGGCATCAATGCGCTCGCCTTCCACGGGGATCTGTCACAGAGCGCGCGGGAAAACGTGCTGCTGGCGTTTCGCGCAGGCACCTTGCAGGCGCTGGTCGCCACCGACGTGGCGGCCCGCGGCCTCGATATCACGGATCTCAACCATGTGATCAATCTGGAGTTCCCCCATCAGCCCGAGGATTACGTCCATCGCATCGGGCGCACCGGCCGCGCCGGCAACAAGGGGCTCGCCATCACCCTGTTCAGCCCGGAAGACGCCCCCCTGCTGGAAAAAGTCGAAGCCGTGCTCGATACCCGCCTGCCCCAGCAGTGGTTCCCGGGCTTTGAGCCGGATCTCACCCGCTTCGACCCCGAGCCGCGCCGCGCCAGCAAGGGCGCCCAGAAGCAGAAGGCCAGAAAGCAGGCCCTCGCGGGCAACAAGGGCGGCAAGGGACGAAAATCCTGACACGACTGTTTGCTGGGGCAGCCATGCGCCTGCCCCAGCATCACCCCTCTCCAGACCCAGGCCTGTGGGGTGACGCCAACCGCTTTCCTGCCCCCCTGTTCTGCCCCGCGCCCCCCTCCTCAGCCCGCTTGCCCTGACCCGGCGACCCTTTGCCACACTCTGCTACAAAAGAGGTAGTCAGGGGGCACACTTTCGCCACAAAGCAGGCGTGCAATGGAGGCATGGACAAGGAGGACATCATGAAACCCGCATCCCTCGTCTGGGCCCTGCCCCTGACCCTCACCCTGCTCTGGCTCGCTGGTCTCACCCAGTGGCCCGCCAGCGTCTGGCCCTGGCGCCACGAGCTGCTGATCCTGACCGGTCTGCTTGGCCTCGGCGCCATGACCCTCTCTTTGCTGCTGGCCCTGCGCCTGCCGAGGCTCGAGGCCTGGTGCGGCGGGCTGGATCGCATGTTGCGCCTGCACCGCAGCAGCGCCCTCTGGGCCACCGGCACCCTGATGTCCCACTGGCTGCTGGTGGAGGCCCCCAAGTGGGCCGTCACCGCCGACTGGCTGACCCGGCCGGCACGCCGCGGTGCAGGCGCAGGCGCAGGCAGCGATGACCTGTGGCACGAACTCGGCAATACCCTGGGGGAATGGGGTTTCTATCTGCTGCTGGCCCTGGTAGCGGTGAGCCTGCTTGCGGTGGTGCGCTACGAGCGCTTCCGGGTGGTTCACCGGCTGGCCCCCGTCATCTATCTGATGGGCTGGCTGCACGGGCTGTGCCTGCTGCCACGCATCGGCGTCCTGACCCCGGTCGGCCTGACCCTGCTTATCGGCGGCGGGCTGGGTGCCCTGGGGGCGCTCTACTCCCTGTTTGGCCGGGTGGGCAAGAACGCGCGTCACCAGGGGACGGTCAGCGCCCTCGCCCCCCTGGATGAGCGCACCCTGGAGATCCGGGTTGCCCTCACCGCGCCCCTGCACGGCTACCGCCCCGGACAGTTCGCCTTCTTCAACTTCGCCGGGCGCGGCGAGCCCCATCCCTACACCCTGGTGGATGTCTCGGCAGACTACCGCTCTCTGACCCTGGCGGTGCGCGCCCTCGGGGATCACACCCGCTGGCTGCACCAGCACCTCAGGGTGGGGGATGCCGTCATCGTGACCGGCCCCTATGGCGCCTTCGCCCTGCCGGATCCCGCCCCCGCGCTCTGGATGGGCGCCGGTATCGGCATCACCCCCTTCGTCGCCTGGCTGGAGGCCCTGGTGCGCCGCGGCGAAAAACGCCCCGGCACCACCTTGCTGCAATGCGCCCCCACCGCCGAGGCCGCCCCTTATCACAATCGGCTGGCCGAGCTGTGCCGCCGGGCCGGAGTCGACTACCGGCTGCATCTGGAGTCAGAGCGCGGCCGACTGGATCTGGCCGCCCTGGGTGAACGCCAGCACACCCCGGTGTGGTTCTGCGGCCCCGAGCCCATGGCCCACACCCTGGATGCCCATCTGGCCGCCCCGCTGCACCGGGAGCTGTTCCGCTTCCGTTGACAGATCAGCCCGGCGCGTTCAGTCATTGGCCTGATATTAGGGAAACTGGGAGACAGGCGGGCACGGGCCCCCTTGAGCGGGCCACGCCCCCGCCGCCCGCACGCTGCCGCCCCAGAAGCTTGCCACCAGTATCAAGGCCCCGGCCAGCCCGTATTTGATCCAGGATTTCATCGTCTTGCTCCCCTCTCTTTGGCCCTCGCCACCCTGTGGCAAGCCGGGCCTTTTAAGCAGTGGGCAGAAGATAGGGGGGATTTGTGAAGGGAAAATGAGGCTGTGTGAAGCCAAGGTGAAGTCGGGGGAGAAGTCAGCAGCGAGTCACGACAGACATGGTGGTTGGCAATGCGGGGAATGGAGAGAGGAAAGGGCTCAACATACGCAATCAACGCCTTGATGTAGGGACGATTAGCGCAGCGTAATCGTCCGCATACCGCCACGCACCGAGCAATGGCAAGGCAGGCAACCCTGGAGTCAGAGGCCTCTCGGTAAGCTCCCTTTCGCGATCGTCCGAATACGCTTCGCTATTCGATATGGCCATGATCCTGCCAAGCCAAATATGCTAAGGAAGGTGCGAACAAGTCCCTGATATGAGATCATGTTTGTCATCTGGAGCCATGAAAAAGGGTTCATCATGAGTCAT